>JAHEKK010000341.1 GCA_024638395.1 Gemmatimonadota bacterium
CCAGGGACTCCGCGATCTGAGTCCGCCCCGCCGTCTCGAGGTCCTGCCTTACTCCCTGGTACGGATGGCATCGGCGCCTGGAGACGGGGACAACCCCTTCTATGATCCCAGCGGTTTCTTCTCCACCGGAGGCGGCGACCTCAAATACGGATTGACGTCCAACTTGACGCTGGACGTGACCATAAACCCCGACTTCGGCCAGGTGGAGGCCGACCCCGCACGACTGAACCTCAGCGCCTTCGAGACCTTCTTCCCGGAGAAGCGGCCGTTCTTCGTGGAAGGGGCGAACATCTTCAACTTCCGCTTCTCAGGCGGCGACGGAGACGGGGCCAACGAGAGCCTCTTCTATTCGCGCCGCATCGGCCGGGCCCCACAGGGCTCCACGCCTTCGGACTCCTTCGACGACGCGCCCGCCCAGACGAGTATCCTGGGCGCCATGAAGCTGTCGGGGAAGACACCGTCCGGCTGGTCCATCGGGCTTCTGAATGCCGTCACGGGCCGGGAGGAGGCGCGCTTGGGATCCTTCGGAGCCATCACGGGGAGCCAGGTCGTCGAGCCACGCACCAACTACGGTGTCGCCCGCGTCCAGCGGGATTTCCGCGATGGCCGCAGCGCGGCGGGGGCGATCTCGACCTGGACGCATCGTGGCCAGGGGGCCGCCGCCTTGCAGCTGCGGGACGCCGCCTACACCGGTGGGGTCGACGGTCGCCACAGATTCGGTGAAGACCGCTTCGAGGTCTCAGGCTACCTCCTGGGCTCCCACGTCACCGGGACACCGGAGGCCATCGCATCGACCCAGCGTGCCCCCGCCCGCTACTTCCAGCGCCCTGACGCGGACCATGTGGACTTCGACCCGACCCGGACCTCTCTCTCGGGCTGGGCGGGATCAGCGGTCTTCAACAAGATCGCCGGCGGCTATTGGCGCTACGCGACGGGCGTCACGGCCCGCTCTCCCGGTTTCGAACCCAACGATCTCGGATTCATGCGGGAGACCGATTTCATCAGCCCGTTCGTATGGGTCGGGCACAACCACTACACCGCATCCGAGCACTTCCAGCGTTGGAACCTCAACTTCAACGCCTGGTCTGCCTACTCCTTCGGCGGAGAGCGATACAATCTGGGCGGAAACGTCAACGGGAGCTTCACCTTGCCGAGTTTCTGGGGCGGCTACGTGGGCTTCATGCGACAGGCCGGCGGCCTCAGCAACAGCATGCTCCGGGGCGGCCCGATGTTCCGTCGAGACCCGGCGTGGGGCGGCTGGTTCGGCATGTGGTCGGACTCACGCAGAGCCGTCGGACTCAACGTCAACAACAACTGGCAATGGCGGCCGGAGAGCGGATCCTGGAACGCCGGCAGCAACGTCAACCTGAGTTGGCGTCCTTCCTCCCAGGCCGATCTGTCCGTCGGACCGTTCGTGAACGTCCGGGAAGAGGACATGCAGTGGGTGCGGGAGCTGGATGAGGGATACGTGTTCGGCCGCCTGGACCAGACGACGGTGGGCGTGACGATTCGTGCGGATTGGACCTTCACCCCTACCCTATCGCTGCAGCTCTACGGGCAGCCCTTCCTCTCCGCCGGTCGGTACGACGGCTTCAAGACGGTTGCGGATCCCCTGGCCGGCCGGTACGACGACCGCATCCGGCCCCTTGCCCACGGCGACGGGGGCGACGGAAACCTGAGGGCGGACGTGGACGGTGACGGCACCTCCGAGCGGTTCTCGAATCCCGACTTCAGCGTGAAGCAGTTCCGCTCGAACGCCGTGCTCCGCTGGGAATACCGCCCCGGATCCACCCTCTTCCTGGTCTGGTCCCAGGGACGGGATCACTTCGCGTCGGAGGGGACCTTCGACTTCCGGAACGATCTGAGCACCCTCTTCTCCCAGCGTTCCGAAGACGTGTTCCTGCTCAAGCTGACCTACTGGGTCGGGTAGGTCTGGCACGGCGGCTACTGGAGACTACAGGGACCGTCCTTCCTGCGGCGAACACGTCATGGCCCCTGTGTGATACCCGCCGGACTCGCGCAGACCTCCTCCGGGGGTGCCCCGTCGGGGTCTGCCGCTGTATGATCAAGGCTCGTGGTGCGTAGCGCGCCACGAGGAGCAAGGGCGATTTGTGGCGTATTGCGGCCTGAACTGCTAAAAAGCCACCTTCCGCAGGACCTCGCGAATGCCCTTCCGTTTCACCGACACGAAGGCTCTCGCTTGGATTCTCCACTGGACAAACGGCACGGCTCCCTCGACCGGGCGGTCCGCAAGCGCATCTTGATCCTCGACGGCGCCATGGGGACCATGGTGCAACGCCATCGTCTCGAGGAGAACGACTTCCGGGGTGACGTGTTCCAGTCCCACCCCAGCCCCCTCCTCGGCAATACGGATCTGCTCAGCCTGACGCGGCCCAACGTGATCGAAGAGATCCACCGGGCCTACCTGGCCGCAGGCGCCGACATCATCGAGACCAACACCTTCACCGCTACCCGCATCCCCATGTCCGACTACGGGGTGCAGGACGCGGTGAGGGACATGAATCTGGCCTCGGCCGCGCTGGCCCGCCGGGCAGCCGATGAGTTCTCGGCCCTCACACCGGACCGGCCCCGCTTCGTGGCGGGTGTCCTGGGGCCGCTGAACCGGACGGCCTCCTTGTCGCCGAAGGTCGAGGACCCGGCCTACCGCGACGTGACCTTCGAGGAGATGGTGGACGCCTACGGAGAACAGGCGGAGGCGCTCCTGGACGGCGGCGTGGACCTGTTCATGCTGGAGACGATTTTCGACACGCTGAACGCCAAAGCCGCCCTGTTCGCCGTCTCGGGGCTACTGGAACAACGCGGGGAGACCGTGCCACTCATGGTCTCCGGCACCATCACGGACCAGTCCGGGCGCACGCTGTCCGGCCAGACCCCGGAGGCGTTCTACTACTCGATCCGCCACGCGAACCCCTTCAGCGTCGGGTTCAACTGCGCTTTGGGTCCGGATCTCCTCCGACCCTACGTCCACGCCCTCTCTCAGGTGTGCGAGAGCTGGGTGAGTTGCCACCCGAACGCGGGCCTTCCCAACGAATTCGGGGAGTACGACCTGACCCCCGAGGCCATGGCTTCCACCCTGCGGGAGTTCGCAGAGGCCGGCATGCTCAATCTGGTGGGGGGGTGCTGCGGCACGACGCCCGAGCACATTGCCGCCTTGGACGAGGCCGTGGACGGGGCGACCCCTCGTGTGGTCCCTGAACGCTCCGTACGGACCCGGCTTTCCGGCCTGGAGCCCCTGGAGATCGGGCCCGAGTCCCTGTTCGTGAACGTGGGCGAGCGTACCAATGTGACGGGTTCGCGCCGGTTCTCCCGCCTCATCGCCTCCGGCGACTACGACACGGCTCTGGACGTGGCCCGCCATCAGGTGCAGGGCGGCGCCCAGATCGTCGACATCAACATGGACGAGGGTCTTCTGGACTCCGTGGCGGCCATGATCCGCTTCCTCAATCTGGTCGCTTCGGAGCCGGACATCGCCCGCGTACCCATCATGGTGGACTCGTCGCGCTGGGAAGTGATCGAGGCGGGTCTTCGCTGTGTTCAGGGGAAAGGCGTGGTGAACTCCATCAGTCTGAAGGACGGCGAAGCCCAGTTTCTCGAGAAGGCCCGCCTGGTGCGGCGCTACGGCGCGGCCGTCGTCGTCATGGCCTTCGACGAGGAGGGACAGGCCGATTCCAAGGCCCGGAAGGTGAACATATGCCGGCGCTCCTATGAGCTCCTCACGGAGGCCGGATTCCCGCCGGAGGATATCATCTTCGATCCCAACATCTTCGCCGTCGCCACAGGGATCGAGGAGCACGCCGACTACGCCGTCGCATTCATCGAGGCGACGCGCGAAATCAAGGCCACCCTACCCCATGCCCTCGTCTCGGGTGGGGTGAGCAACCTGTCGTTCTCCTTCCGCGGAAGTCCCGGAGTCCGGGAAGCCATGCACTCGGCGTTCCTGTACCACGCGGGCCTCGCCGGCATGGACATGGGCATCGTCAATGCCGGAGCCATGGGGGTGTACGACGACATTCCCGATGAGCTCCTCACCGCCGTCGAGGACGTCCTCTTCAACCGCACCCCCGACGCCACCGAGGTGCTGACCGGGCTGGCGGAACAATACGCCGGCTCGGAGTCCTCGCGCCTCAAGTCCGACACGGCGTGGCGAGAAGGCTCGGTCTCCGCGCGCCTGGAACACGCCCTCGTGCACGGGATCGACGATCACATAGAGGCGGACACCGAGGAGGCACGCCTCGAGTCTGATCTGGCCCTCGAAGTAATCGAGGGGCCTTTGATGGCGGGGATGAACCGCGTCGGTGACCTCTTCGGATCGGGCAAGATGTTCCTTCCCCAGGTCGTGAAGAGCGCCCGGGTGATGAAGCGAGCGGTCCGGCATCTCGAGCCCTTCCTCGAGGCCGAGGGCCAGGGCGCCGGGAACGCGGCAGGCACCATCCTCCTCGCGACGGTGAAAGGCGATGTCCACGACATCGGGAAGAACATCGTCGGCGTGGTGCTCCAGTGCAACAACTACGAGGTCGTCGACCTGGGCGTGATGGTCCCGGCCGAGAAGATCCTGGACCGCGCCCGAGCCGAGAGCGTCGATATCATCGGGCTTTCCGGCCTCATCACCCCGAGCCTGGATCAGATGGTCC
>JAHEKK010000342.1 GCA_024638395.1 Gemmatimonadota bacterium
GACGGTGGACAGCGACAGGGCCGCGGTGGCCAGATCCCGGGCCTCCGCCGTCCGGGCACTCCGGGCCCGTAGCGTGTCCAGGTGGGGACCTGCGGACTGGGCAAAACCCTCTGGATCCTCGTGCTCGGCGAGCCAGCGCGCAGCTGCTCTGACGCCCTCGACGTTACCCTCGATCGCCGCATCGTGGGCGTCGGCGACTGCCCAGAAATGCTCACCCATGTGGGCGGCCACTTCATCAGATCGGAACGCCGGCCCTGTGGCGGGCGGCGGCTCGGGCCGGTCGCCCGTGACGGGGGGCGCTTGCTTGGCGTCGGCGCACCCGATGGCCAGTACGAGGGCACCTTGGATCCAGATGGAGCCTGGTCGCATTGCGGGCTGGGTCCTCTCACTCCCCGTAGGGACCCGATGGCCGCGTGCCAAGAGCCCCCGAGGACGTGGGCGAAGTATAAGAGAGTGGAGTCCCGCCCGGCTGTGGGGAAGACCCCCTCATGATTCGGCGCGGGGAAGCTCCTCGGGACCGGAGTCGGCATCGCGCGCCGAATCGAGGCCGTGGGCAAGCCCTACTGCCGCCCCTCCTGTCTTGCCCGGCCGTACCCCAGTCGCCCACCCGTGGCACGGCACCTGCATGGGAACTCGGGGTACCCAGGTCGTTCCGAAGCCGCGACCGGTCCCCGACTTCCGTTTCGTCCCGTCCTCCATCACCCGCGCCCCTATGATTCTTTACACTCCACCGCCTCCGATGTCGTTCGAACGAGGCACCCGTCGCACCCGCGCCAAGAGCCTGCACGAAGTGTGCTTCGCGCCGTGGCGAGAAAGGTGGGTCGTCGGGCTCCTGGTGGTTTGGTCCGCAGTGCCGGGCGGGTCGCTCTCAGGCCAAAGCGCGGGCCGGGATTCGACGGAGACGGCCCCCGGGGCTGACACAACACAGCTCTTCGAGCTGGAACCGCTGCTCGTCCGGGGTAGACTGGACAATCTCGTCGGTCAGGTGAGCTCCGCCTCGGTCGGCTACGTCGGGCGGGAGGATCTACACACTCGGCCCCTGTCCCGTGAGGGTGAGCTTCTCGAGACGGTCCCCGGGATGATCCTGACGCAGCATAGCGGAGGAGGGAAGTCCAACCAGATGTTCGTACGCGGCTTCAACCTGGACCACGGTACGGACTTCTCCACTCGCCTCGAGGGGATGCCGCTGAATATTGCATCCCACGCTCATGGCCAGGGCTACACCGACATCAACTTCCTGATCCCCGAGTTGGTCGATCACATCGAGTACTCCCTCGGCAACTACTACGCCCAGGTTGGGGATTTCGGCAGCGCGGGCGAAGCGCACATCCGGCTCAGGCGAAGCATCGACCGACCCTTCTTCAAGGCGGGCATTGGCGAGAACGGGCACCAGCGCATGGTGGCAGCCGGATCGACACCCGTCGGGACTGATGGCATGGTGACTCTGGGGGGTGAGATTCGTCGATACGATGGTCCCTGGGTCCTGCCGGAGGATCTGTCAAAGGCAGCGGCCCTGGCTCGATACACCCACACCAACCGGGAGCACTCGTTCTCCCTTCTCGGCCTGGCCTACTCCAATTCCTGGCAGGCGACGGATCAGATTCCCTTGAGACAGGTACAGAGCGGATCCCTGGACCGGTTCGGCACCATCGATCCCTCGTTGGGAGGTCGGAGTTCCCGCTACAGCCTCTCCGGATCCTGGGCCCGTTCCGCACCCAATGGAACCATGCAGCTCGACGTCTATGCGGTCCGCTACAGCCTCGACCTCTTCTCGAACTTCACCTACCTCCTGGACGACCCCACCTCGGGTGACCAGATACGCCAAGAAGACAACGGACGCTGGACCGTCGGCACCAACTTCGTCGCGCTCCACCCCTTCCGTACACTGGGGCGGGATCACGAGCTCAGCCTCGGTGCGCAGTTGAGAGGTGACTGGGCCAATGTGCGCCTGTCGCAGACCCGGGACAGGGATCTTGTTCGATCCATCCGCCGCGATCGTGTCCGCCAGACGAGTGCGGGGGCATACGGGGCGCTGCATTCGCGCTGGTCGCCCAGCGTCCGCACGACGCTCGGGCTTCGTGCGGATGGCTACGCCTTCGATGTGTCTGCCGACCGGGCACCGAACAGTGGCGCCACGACGGACGCCCTGGTCAGTCCGAAGGCCTCCCTTGTCCTCGGTCCCTGGGCAGGATCGGAGTTCTACCTGGGAGCTGGGCTCGGCTTTCACAGCAACGATGCGCGAGGTGTCGTTGCGGCGGTCGACCCTCTGACCAACGAGCCGGTCATGCCCGTCGATCCCCTCGTGCGGTCCCGTGGGGCGGAGCTGGGCATCCGAGCGGCACCGGCTCCTGGCCTGCGCTCGACCCTGGCACTCTGGGGCCTCGAACTGGACAGCGAGCTGCTCTATGTCGGCGATGCAGGACGTACTGAACCCTCAGACGCCAGCCGCCGCACGGGGGTGACACTGGCCAACTTCTATCGGTTCAATCGGTCCTGGACCGCGGATGCGGACGTCTCCTGGGCAAGAGCCCGGTTCGTAGACGTCCCGCCCGGGGCTGAGCGGATCCCCGGAGCGCTCGAACGCGTCGTCGCGGCCGGATTCAGCCATGATCCTTCAGGGGATGGCGTTTTGGTGGGCCTTCGAGTCCGCCACTTTGGCTCGTATCCCCTCACTCCGGAGGGCGGGGTTCGTGCACGGGCCAACACCCTGTTCAATATCAACACCGGGTTCCGGCTCGGCTCGACACAACTGACCTTGACCGTGCTCAACGTCTTCGACGAAAAGCACTCCGACATTCAATACTTCTACACGTCACGCGTGTCGGGCGAGCCCTTGGACGGCATCGGCGACGTCCACTTCCATCCGGCAGAGCCACGCCAGGTGCGGCTTGGACTCACGTGGGAATTCTAGGCGTCGGAATCTACGGACCCCTGGGGGCGCATACGGATCCCAGATAGGCCTCCATGCGCCGCAGCGAACCGAAGTGCTCGAGTACGATGTCCTCCGGCGGGATCTCGACATCCATGGACTCCTGGAGGTGGGCAACGAGGCGCAGGACGCCCAGGGAATCCAGGCGACCGCTCAGCAAGAGGTCCTCATCCACTTCGATCGTCGCGGAGGGGTCGTTGAGGAGCTCGTCCCGAATAAAGCCTCTGATCTCGTCAATCGTCATGAGTGTTCCGACCACGCTGCCGCGGCGTCCTTGCTGAGCTGGTTGTGATCCACCTTACCACTGGTAGTTCTCGGCAGTTCGGCTCGTATCTCGACGATCTCCGGCATGGCATACCTCGGCAGCTTCTTGCTGCAGTGCCTCAACAACGCCGACCCGTCGACGGAAGACCCCGCGGACAGAACTGCCGACGCCCGGATCTTTCGGGAGCCGTGTCCGTCAGGAACCGCGTATGCAGCTGCCGCCCTCACTTCCGCGTGGCTCAATAGTGCGGCCTCCACCTCGTTGAGTTCGACCCGGTGGCCCCGGGTCTTGATCATGCGGTCCTTCCGGCCAATGAAATGCATGAGGCCCTCCCCGTCCCTACGCACCAGGTCGCCGGTCCTGTAGAAGAGGCTCCGCAAACGTCCAACCCCGGGACGTTCCAGGAAAGCCGCCTCGTTGAGCTCCGGGCGATTCCAGTACCCCTTCATGAGGGTGGAACTCCGGATGAGAAGCTCGCCCGCATCGTCGACGCCGACAGGGTCATCCTCTTCATTCACGATCAGCTCGGCCGAATTCTGGGACACCGTTCCGATGGGGATCGGCGCGTCACCAAGGGGGGGACCCTGGAGATCGAAGCAGGTACAGGATGGAGCCTCCGCCGGCCCATAGACATTCGTAAAGCGCACATGGGGTAGGGCGGTCATCACAGCCCGAAGATGTGCCGGCGGTGCAGGCTCACCTCCGAAGAGGATCCAACGCAAGGCAGAGAGGTCCCGCTGGTCCAACACCCCTCGCGTCAACATCTCCGTCAGGGTGTAGGGCACGGTGAAGACGACCGATACGGCTTCGTCCTCCATGTACTGGGTCCAGCTAGCCGGAAACTTGGTTACGGGCTCGGGAACCAGGACCACCGTCCCGCCGGCTTGGGAGGTCGAAAAGAAGTCGAAGATGCTCAAGTCGAAGTGAAGGGGCGCGTGGCTCGCAACCCGGTCATCGGGGCCCAGGCGAACGTGGTTCGCCCCCCACCTGGCGTAGCTCAGGCTGCCGTGATGGGTGTGCATCATTCCCTTGGGCTCGCCGGTGGACCCCGAAGTGTACATGATGTAGGCGAGGTCCTGATCCACGGTCTGGACTACCGGTCTCGAGGCAGATCGCATGGCTACGGATTGCCAGGTGTGCGTGGCGAAGTCGGGAAGAACTCGGGCCTCCACACCCACGACGTGGAGCGCTGAATCCGCCGAGCCGGTTTCGGCCAATTCATTCAGTGCGGAAACCTGATTCGTCCCCGCAATCAGGTGCCGGATCTCGCAGTCCCGGATGATGAAGCCCAGCCGTTCGACAGGCATGAGAGGATCGAGCGGAACGAAAGCCCCGCCCGCCGCCAGAATCCCATACAGGGCCACCCCCATTTCCAGACCCTTGTTCATGAAGATTCCAACCCTGTCTCCCGGCTGGAGCCCGAGCTCCAGAAGGGTCCGCGCCAGT
>JAHEKK010000343.1 GCA_024638395.1 Gemmatimonadota bacterium
GACATGGGAGAACGTGCTCTATGTGGATCAAAACACCGGTGCCGCCGACCTGGCGCTTGATCCGTCGAACCCCCGGGTCTTGTACGCCGCCATGTACGACTACCGGCGCCGTCCGTTCCATTTCCGCAGCGGTGGGCCGGGGAGCGGGCTCTACAAGAGCGTAGACGGCGGGGATTCCTGGACCGCACTCACCGACGCCGACCTGGACAACGGCCTCCCTGACGGGCCCCTGGGGCGGATCGGCGTTGCCGTGGCCGACTCCGACCCCGACATCGTCTATGCACTCATCGAGTCCAAGAGCGACGGGGTGCTCTGGAAGAGCGAGGACGCCGGCGCGTCGTGGAGCGTGGTCAGCCGTGAGACCTCTCTCAGCTCGAGACCCTTCTACTACGCCGACCTCCGGGTGGACCCGACCAATCCGAACCGCCTCTTCGCCGTCTCGGGCGCCCTGTCCCGATCCATAGACGGGGGACGGACCTGGGAACGCATCGCCCGGAATATCCACGGAGATCATCAGGCACTCTGGATCGACCCTGAAGACCCCGACCGGATCGTCAACGGAAACGACGGCGGGTTCCACTTCTCCTACGACGGGGGCGACACGTGGGAGTTCCGGAACCAGGTCCCCTTGGGCCAGTTCTACCAGATCAGCGCCGACATGGGTGATCCCTACACGGTGTGCGGCGGGCTCCAGGACAACGACGCCTGGTGCGGTCCCGGAAAGACACGTACCCTGGCCGGCTCACTTCTCAACTACTGGTCCGAAGTGATCGGCCCGGGCGACGGCATGTACGTCCAGTTCGACCCCACCGACCCGAACGTCATCTACGCCAATTCCCAGGGGGGCAATCTCTTCAAGGTAGACCGGGTCACCGGCGAAGCCCGGTCGATTCAGCCCTACCCCGTTCCCAGGGGCGGGGCCGCGGCCGGAGACCATCCGTACCGGTTCAACTGGAACTCACCCATCCATCTCTCCCCCCACGACCCGGGCACCGTCTACTTCGGCGGAAACGTGCTGTTCAGAACCCAGGACGGGGGTCAGAGCTGGGAGGAGATCAGTCCGGATCTCACGTCGGCCGAACCCGAGAAGCTGGTCTCTTCAGGCGGGGACATCACGCCGGACAACACCACGGCCGAAACCCATGCAAGCATCTACACCATGGCCGAATCTCCCGTACAGGCCGGTGTCCTCTGGGTAGGGACCGACGACGGGAACCTACAGGTGAGCCGCGACGGGGGAAGCTCGTGGGAAAACGTGATCGGCAACGTCCCCGGGATCCCCTCAGCGTCCTGGGTCTCCCGGGTCGAGCCGTCCCGGGTGGTCGCTGGACGGGCATATGTGAGCTTCGATCGCCATAGAGACGACGACATGTCTCCTCACGTATACCGCACGGAAGACTTCGGCGAAACGTGGACGGACATCACGGGAGACCTGCCGCCCCGCGGCTACGTCCATGTTGTCCGGGAAGACCCCCGCAACCCCGACCTGATCTACGTGGGGACGGAGCTGGGGATCTTCGCCTCCTGGACGCGGGGCGAGGCCTGGCACGACCTGCGCCTGGGACTGCCACGGGTGGCCGTGCGTGACATCTTCATCCATCCCCGCGAAAACGACATCATCATCGGGACCCATGGGCGCAGCGTCTGGATCCTCGACGACGCCACCCCCCTCCAGGAACTCCCCGCGGCGAGATCCGGCAGCGGGCGTCTGTTCACGCCCCGCACGGCCACACGATACGAGCCCTGGGCCGCCCGGTTCCGCTTCGACCTGGGAGACGCGCTGTTCGTCGGAGAGAACCCCCCGTACGGGGCCGGCCTCTCCTATTACCTCCCCGGGGGACCCGGGGGGGCGACCGACTCCGCCGGGGGAGCCGAGACCACCGACTCCGTGGCCATTCTCATCTCGACGCCGGAAGGAGACACCGTCAGGGTCCTGAAGGCCGAGAGGAAGAGCGGGATCACCCGGGTGGCCTGGGATCTCCGGGAGGAGCCGGCGCCCCAACCCGAGAGAGAAGGTGACTTCCGGTTTTCGTCTCCCGGACCTCGCGTGCTGCCAGGCATCTACCTCGTGACTCTCGAGGGCCAGGCCGAGGCCCAGCCACAGCGACTCACCGTGCGCATGGACCCCAGGATCGACTGGGATCCGGACCTGGTCGCGCAGCGTGACGCACTCGGGCGGCTCTTCGGGATGGGCGAGCGAGGCGCCGAAGCGGTCCGGAGCCTGGACCGCATCAAGCGGCAACTGGAGGGCTTCAAACCAGCACTGGAAGTCGCTTCTGCGGACCTCGTGGCAGCAGCGGACAGCCTTGCCGCCAGCGTCGACTCCCTGCGCGAGGTCTTGGTCCGCAGGGACAGCGAGCGTCCCGGCAGCGAGGCGGTGCTTTCGAAGGTCCAGGGGCTCTATAGCCAGATCGACCGCTCGACCAACCCGCCCACCGACCCCCAAGCCGAGTGGATCACCCGGTTCGAGGACGAGTTGGAGGAAGCGATCAACTCCGTCGGAGTGCTGATGAGCGTGGACGTGGCGCGCTTCAATGAGCGCGTCCGGGCGGCAGGCGTGCCGGCCGTGGTCACGGGGCAACCTTCGAGCGGGAGGCCATGAGAGTCTGAGTTGGCGGCTGCAGCGGCCTTCTTCCGTTCAAAAGGGTGGTTGCATGATTCCCACTCACCCGAAGAGGTCGAGAATGATCCGTCGTTTCGTACCCCTGCTCGCCACCCTGTCCCTCCTCCTCACCGCATGCTCGTCCGACGATTCACCCACCGACGTCGGCGGTGATCCGTCCGGCACCTTCACGGCCATGGTGGACGGCCAAACGTGGACGGGGGAGATCCAAGCACTCCGGACCGGCTACAACGGCTTCGTCTTCGGAGTCGTCGGCCTGGACGGCGGGATCGAGATCGCTCTTTCCGTCGACACCTCGGATCCCGACAACCAGGCTCCGGGCACCGTAGACCTGACGACCGGCTCGACGGGCGCCCAGATCTCCGAGGGCGGTGACATCTGGTACGCCGTCGGCCAGGGAGGCAGTGGCACACTGACCCTCAACTCACTCGACACGAACGGAGCCTCGGGGACCTTCTCGTTCGTGGCCGGACCCGTGGCGAACAGTGCCCCCGAGGGGACTCGCTCCATCTCGAACGGGAGCTTCAACCTGACGTTCTAGGGGCCCACCACCGGCCGCGGAGCTCTTGGACCGCCCCTAGTGAGCCAGGGGATCCGGTCTCATCTGAAAGTGGACGACGATGGGCTTCGAGCCCTTGCCGCCCTCCTTCAGCCAAGGCGTTCGGTCGCCCTCCGGAACCCACAGTCCCCTGCCCTTCCACCCGGCGTCCGGGTCGTCGATACGTCCCTCGAATCCCTTCGTGTAGAACCCCAACGGGTATGGGATCCGTAGCGTCACGAACTCTCCATCGACCAGGGCGTGGACGCCGTCGAAGAGATTCCCGGTGGCGATCGGCACGTCTTCTCCCAGGCCCAGGGAGTTGTGCTGATCGACCCACGTGTAGTAGCTGGACTCGACGCTGTACTGGGGCAGATCCGCGAAACCCGGTCCGGGGAGATCGTGAAGGGTCCAGCCTTCAGGGCAGTGGTTCCCCGTGGCGTTCGGACCGTTCAGCGGATCCCGGCATTTCCGCCGGTCGAACTCGCCCAGGTGGCCGCTGCCGAGTGAGGTCCAGACCACGCCGTTCTTGTCGATGTCGGCGCCCCGAACCCCGAACCCCGGAAGGGGCGGGTAGTAGACCTCCGCCAGTGCCGTCTGAGGCGGGTCGGCACCGGGCAGCAATCGCGTGATCGATCCCGGATACCGGAACGCGTTCGATCCCCAGATGGCGTCGCCCCGCGGCTCCGGCATCACGGCATAGAATCCATTGGGGATCCGCCTGTCGAGTTCCGGATCCTGCGGCTCACCGGGCTCGGTCCAGCTGTCCTGCCGGCCGTTTCCGTTGGTATCGAGAATCAACGGGGCCCAGCCCTGGGATGCGGCGGCGTCTCCTGTCGCCAGGAACTGGTTGGTATCCAACCAACCCACCACGTCCCCTCCCCCGCTGGTCCAGAGGGTGTTCCGATCGTCGTACGCGAACTGGAGATGGTGGGTGCTGAAACAGGTGTCGACGAACGTGTAGGCACCCGTGTCGGGATCATAGACGGAGAGATGACGGCCGGTGCGTTCCTTCGGGTAAAGCATGGCCGAAGGATGGTCAGAGCCCTCGCGGCAGAACGCAGGGTTGTCAGGTCCCCTGATCCGTGCGGTGAGCCAAACCCGCCCATCCTGATCCAGCATCGGATTGTGGATGTTGGATTGGCTGTCCCAGATGCGCTCCTCGCCCCAGTAGGGGGAGGGGGCAACCACCGGCGCATCGTGGGTGGTCGGCGTGTCTTCGTCCCGGACCGGCACGTGGAAAACGGAGGCTTCGTTGGCCACCGGATCCAGGATCGGCATCTCGTCCGTGCTGAGCTCCGGCGCGCCATAGAGGCTCCCGTAGCCGTTCACGGTCGGGTCCCTGCGATCCGTTCCCGACAGGTCGTGCATGTAGAACTGGGGGCTCGACCAGTCCCGCACCGTCGCTACGACGTTTCGCTCGAGGCCCGAAGGGCGTTCCGGCTCATTCTGGGGAATCTCCCCCGCG
>JAHEKK010000344.1:0-1489 GCA_024638395.1 Gemmatimonadota bacterium
GACCCGAGGCGGTCGGCCTTGCCTACCCCACCCGGGCCGCTCACGATTCCGCGAATCCTCTTACGCGCTCTTCCTTTGCCTGTCCTTGGCGTCGGCGTGGCGATCTCTGCCGAAGGCACCAGCCAATACCTCGGCCGACTTGCCTTCAACTTCGAGGGTCCGAATGGGAAACGGGATCGAGATCCCCGCGTCGTCGTACGCGTCTTTCAGAGACATCACCGCCTCGCTTCGTGCCATGAGGAAGTCCGCCATACCCTCACGGTTGAGCCAGAATCGCAGCATGCCATTGATCGAGCTTCCGCCGAACTCGGTCCAGTAGAACTCCGGGGCCCGGTCCTCATCGACGCCCTCGAACCTCGGAACGGCGTCGAGCGCGACTTGTCTCGCTTGCTCCAGGTCGTCCGAGTACGAGACGCCGATGGACAGTTCTACGCGCCGTCCGTTGCCGGCGGAGTAATTGACGATTCGGTTCTGGAAGACCGTCTTGTTCGGTATGATCACGATCGGGCCGTCGAGTCGGCGAAGTATGGTGGTCCGTAGGTCGATGCGCTCGACTACTGCCAGATCATCGCCCAGCTGGACCAGATCTCCTTCGTCGAACGGTCTCCGTAGGGCCATGGAAATGCCGGAAATGAAGTTGGCGGCCGTGTCCTGAAATGCGAATCCGAGTGCCAAACCGACGACTCCAGCTCCGGCCAGGAGGGTAGTCACGGTCTTCTCCAGATTCATCACACTGAGGGCCACGAACCCGAATCCGGCAATCACGGCGACACCGGCCACCGTTCCGGCGAGTCGAACGAGGTCGTGGTTTTCAGTGTAGCGAAGCGCGGCTTTACGGATCCCCCTGCGCACTCCTTTAGCTGCCATCCACCCGACGAAGAGGACCAAGATCGCCACAGCGATATTTGGCAGACTCTGCACAAGGGACTCTACCCATCCCTGAACGCGGGTGAGAACCAGGTCAAGCGGTTCTTGTACCTCCATGAAGCGGCTCCTCTATCTGACAAGTGCGGTTTTCTGGCTATGCCGGCCCCCCGACCAGGCGACCCGCGCCTGGGTTGGGCGGGCGACTGGATCTGTACGGGAGCCGTGAAGAAGTGAGCAACTTCCATGCACATGTTCGATCGACGTTGGCGCGTGGGCTCATGGTACGTAGGGGCGCGCCGCAGCAGGCTGGGCCATCATTCACGATGGAATCCCGACCCTCCGGCCGACGGGTCGTCGTGTTTCATTCTCTTGTGGATCGAAAGAATGGCTTTCGAGTCGCGGTACCTCCCGGGGGCTCTGTGGCCCAAGCCGGGCAGCGTGGGCCCTGCCCGGCCTCCTTGGGATCGCGTGGCATGGTCTGGTGGCCGCTTCGACCACGCTAGCTACTTCCGGCACCAAGGATCCCTCGACGAATTCGATCCCGCCGGCATGCTCACCTGGCAGGGCTCGGGCGGCTTCGGCGTCGACGCTTTCGTGCGAAAGAGTGTGGAGGCTCTGCGCG
>JAHEKK010000344.1:1499-4629 GCA_024638395.1 Gemmatimonadota bacterium
GAAAGTATTCCAAACACCGCCCGCTGAGTGGATCGAAGAGCCACCGAGCTGGGGCCAGGAAGTGCTCGAGCACCGGACGGCGGTTCGAATTCTCTGCTACAGTGGAGGCGGCAAGAGTGACCTCCGGTCCCTGCTCCCCCAGGGAGCCTCTACCCGCAGGGCTCCCAAGGCCTTGTGGGAGTCTTCTGCAGGCAGATGGGCCCCACCGTCTCCTCCTGAACCGGTACCGCGGTACCCAGATCCAGGGTCCCGCACGCCTGGTCGTATATGCGGGCCGTAGCGCTGGCCTGGGCTCCCGTTACCGCATCCGGGATATCCGGGGGGAGTTCTCCCAGTTCTAATGTCGCCCAGAATCGGACGGACTGCCGAGTCCGGGTCTGGGTGGGCTCGAAGGCGTGAACCGCCGTTCCGAGTCCGTACTCGTTGTCGCCGACCCCAAGAGTGAACACACCGGCGGCGCACCAATTCACTCCCTCGGCTCCCTCGAGCTCGACCGCCAGACGCGTGGCGAGGGATGGCTCCGGCTCGTCCGAAACCTGAAGACTCCCCAGGCTGAACTGGAGAACGCCCTTCGAGAAGGCGCTGACGATCGTGCCTGGGATCACCACCTCGCGCCCAGCCGATTCCATGAACCCGGGCGGAGCACACCCGGCAGGCCAATTGGGTGGTTGGACCGGTACCGCCCGTAGCCGGGCAGCAAGGCGGACGCCCTCCACACTCTGTCCCCCTGCGGCCTCGTCGAGCCGAACGCTCCTCGTGCCCTCGTATCCGGCCCGCCCGTCCCGCACCACCGTGCCTGCAGGCGAACGATGGATGAAGTCGGCCGAGCCGGCCGGCTGACCGTCCACCTGGAAGGAGAGCCCCATCTCGACGGCCTGTACGGGAGGAGCCTCGAGCCCCGGCGCATCGAAGAACAGCTCGTACTCCAGATCAATGGTCCGCTCCGCCTCGATGTACGCAAAGTCCGTGATGGTTACCGATGCGAGGTTCGAACACACAGGCAGCGCCGCCGCCTCGTCCTCCATCCCGGACTCCGCTTCCGGGTCACCTCCTTCGAGTGAAGCCTCTTCACTCACATCTGGGACCGGGGTTCCCTCGATGTCCGCGGACTGGGCCGCGACCAGGCCACCCTCCATGTCCGCGGATTGGGCCGGGACCCGGCCACCCTCCATGTCCGCGGATTGGGCCGGGACCCGGCCACCCTCGAGATCCCCAGATTCGGCCGTGACTCCGCCCGCGACGGGAAGCGCCGGTAAGGCCACCCTCAGCCGCTGGCCGTGGCCTACGAATACTCGGGCTGCTCCCCCACTCTCATCCGCCATTGGCGCGGGGCCTATCCGGATGGGGGCATCCGGAAACAAGCCTGAAAGGTCGGACAGCACGATCGTTCCAGTATCCGGTCCCGGGTCCTCCCAGCGCACCGCGTGCCAACCCGCGGCCACCTCGAGATCGGCACCGACCCTGCAAGGCTCACATCCATCAACGCCCTCGATAACCAGGGTCCGGGGATCTCCCTCCTGTCCCTCGGCCAATCGAACGCTGGAGCGTCGGCCCGCGGGGTCGAGCGCTACGCCGAGTGCCTCCAGCTCCTGTCCCAATTCCTGTAGGCCGCGCCCTCCCACGGGAACCTCGAACCTACCGACTTCCGGATCCCGGGACGTCCCCCGTAGCTCCGATCCACGGAGCTTGACGTCGGTCACCTGGCCCAGCTCGGCCGCCGATGAGAAGGTGGTCCAATCAACCTCCGTGGCCCGGGGAATCAGGCTCATGCCGAGAAAGATCAGAGCCATGACTCCGGCTGCAGCGAGGCCTGGTCGAGCGGCCTTCTTCAGCCAAACGGGGCCCCCATCGCGGTTCCGGGCTCTACGCCGCCGAGTTGCAACCGGACGCGGCGCCTTCGGGGGATCAATCCCGCCCGCCGCGGGATCGCCATGGAGGGCAGCCTCGGCAGGAGCCTCACGCTCCGCTCCATGTACGTCGGCGGTCAGGGGTGGCGGGTCGACCGCTGCAGGCGGGCCGGAGAAGACGGCCGGGGGTGGCGAGTCAGCCGCTGCGGGCTCGCCGGGGACCATGGCCGTGGGTGGGGGGTGAATCGCTGCGGGCCTGCCGGAAAAAATGGCCGTGGGAGTCCCGGCGGCGGCAGTAAGCTGGCGTTCGATGGCCTTGAGGGCGGCCGCCGCCTCGGCAGCGGTCCCGAACCTGTCCTCCTTGTCCTTCTGGAGGCACTTCATGATGAAGGCCTCGAACTCGTGAGGCAGGGTAGCGTCGAAGTGCCTTGGAGGGATCGGGTCTTCCCTCAGGGTGCGGTCGACAATCGCCATCCAGCTCATCCCACCCGATTCCCTTTCTTCCTCCAAGCCCCGGCCAAACCACGGCTCACGACCGGTGGCGAGACGGTAGAGGATGACACCGAGAGGGAAGATGTCCGATCGGCGGTCGATCTCCCGAGGATTGAGGATCTGCTCAGGGGGGGCGTATCCGGGGGTCCCGGGCCCCTCGGTGTTCGAGTTCAACGCGACGGTCTTCCCGCCGAGGATCTTGGCGATCCCGAAGTCCAGGACCTTGACCCATTCTGCTCCACCCCGCTTGACCAGCATCACGTTGTCGAGCTTCAAGTCCCGGTGGACCACCCCGTCCGGATACCCCGACTCGACATCTGAGAACCCATGTGCGGTGCTGAGAGCGGCACAGATCTGTTGACCGATCTTCAAGACCCGGGCCTGTTCGAACGGTCCTTCCTTCTTCAGAGCCTCCTTCAGATCGCCCCCGGCGACGAACTCCATCGTAAAGAAGAGGCCGAGCCTCTCGTCTTCACCCAGGTTGGTGACGCCGACGATGTGACGGGACTGCTTGCCCAGGCGGCGCAGGAGCTTCGCCTCTCGATTAAAACGGGCGATCGTCTCCTGGGCGTCCTTGGCCGAAAGCATGTCGCTCTTGACGATCTTGAGGGCTTCCACGTCGTCGAGCCGCTCGTCGCGAACGCGGTAGACCACGCCGAACCCCCCACCGCCCAAGAACTTCTCGATCCGGTACCGTCCAGCCACGACCTCGCCCACGAGCCCCTCCCCGCCGAGGCCCTTCTTGGATGTCTCGGCGGTTTCGAGAAACGTTCCGTCATGCGGGCAGTAGG
>JAHEKK010000345.1:0-2558 GCA_024638395.1 Gemmatimonadota bacterium
TTCGTCAGGCCGACCATGGATTCCCACCACTCGGGCACACTCCCCAGGATGACCAACACCCGGTCGCCTTTCGGCAATCCCAGCGACGACAGCGCATTGGCCAGCCGGTTCGATCTCGTTGCGATCTCCCGGAAGGTGGAGATGCGCTCTTCACCGCCGGGACCCACCCACCAAAGGGCACGCTCGTCCGGACGGCTCTCCGCCCAGCGGTCGACGACGTCGGTTCCGAAATTGAAGTCGGAGGGAGCCGAGAGCCGGTACGCGGCTCGCGCGTCCTGATACTCCGCAAGGGTTCGGAGGCACGGGTACGTCATCGGAAGCTCCTCCGCAGGGTCATCGCCTCCTCGACGCGTCGCCGCGCGAGTGCTACGGCCGCCTCCCTGGGGAGCACCCCTCGGTCTCGAGAGGCCTCCAGAACCTGGCGTGTGTTTCGCCGGATCTTGCCCCTGATCTCCTCCAGGGCGGCATTCTCATTCCCTCCATGGAACTCGACGGAGGCGCAGATGACGCCACCGGCGTTTGCTATGAAGTCGGGGACGCTCAAAATGCCCCGTTCATGAAGCCGCCGTTCCGCCCCCTCCGTCGCAGGGATGTTGGCGCCCTGGAGCACCAGGGTCGCCCGGATGTCCTCCACGTTCCCCTCATGGATGCAGTCGGGGCGGGCGGCAGGGATCAGGATGTCACAGGGAAGTGTGAACAGAGACTCCGGTGCGACGGCTTTGGCGCGGGTGTAGCCTGTCACGGACCCGGTTTCCTCCTTCGCCTCTTCGAGGGCGTGCACGTCGATTCCGTCGGGTGCGTGAATGGCCCCCTTGGAGTCGCTGGCTGACACCAGGACGGCACCCCTCTCCACCAGCAATCGGGCCGCGGGCCGCCCCACGTTCCCGAATCCCTCAACCGCCAGCGTGGCACCGTTCAAGTCCAGGCCACAGAACTCAGACGCCACCTCTGCGCACGCGACCAACCCGTGGCCCGTGGCCCCGATCTCGTCGAGGGGGATGCCCCCCACCACCCGCGGGAGCCCCACCGCCCGGCCGATCTCGTCCCGGATCCAGGCCATGCACGTTTCGTCCGTCCCCATATCGGGGCCGGGGATGTAGTCGCCAAGATCCCGGATCGCTCGAGCGAAGGACCGGATCAACCGTTCTTTTTCATCGGTGTGAGGGTCGGCGAGGATGCCGGCCTTTCCCCCGCCGTGGGGCAACCCGGCTCCGGCGTTCTTCAGCGTCATCGCCCGGGCAAGTCGGAAGACCTCCTCGGTAGTGATGTCAGGGGCCATCCGTACGCCCCCCATAGACGGCCCGGCCGCCACGTTGTCAACGACCAGGATCGCTCTCAGCCCAGACCTCGGGTCGTGAAGGTAGATGGTCTTCTCAGGCCCCAGGTCGTCCAGGAACCGTTCGAATTCGAACCCGGTCATCGCAGCCCCCCTTCCGTGGATGACGAGCCAAACCCCTGTCCAGGACCGTTCAGCGGGTCGGGCAAGGCCCTGCGTCCAGCTCCAGGAGAATACGGCAGGCTCGGTCGAGCGCCGCCGTTTCGAGAGAATCCTGGGCCGAGCGGGTCAGTAACCCGGCAAGCTCGACGGCGGCGTCTCCGGTTCCAGCGTCCGGGCCCTTCGGAGATGGAACTCAGCATCCCCCCACGATGCAGCCTCCAGCAGTGGCCCCATGCCCAGACGGCCACCAATCAGGCGGGTGAACCAGCCGAGCCGCTTCACGCCGGCGTGGATTCTCCCTAGCACGTGGTGAGCGCCACCGTGGGTGGAATCGGCAGCGAGAGCGGCTTCAGCGAACTCCATTGAACGTGTGCCGAGGCGGATCTTCTCCCGGGTGCCGGCGGTCTCCGCCAGAAGTCCCGCCGTGACGGCCGTCCAATAGAGGGCGTCCGCATCAGCGGGATGTGCCATGATCCGGAGCTCCGCCAAGGAGTCGGCTTGGCGTAGAAGTGCTTCCCTCTCCTCCTCTTCGGATTGGACGAGAGCAGCGGCAACGAGGGAGTCGATCTCGCCCGCCTCGGGTCCACCAAGAGGCTGCCCCGTGAGGGCCGCGGGCACGGCCACAAATGCAATGATTGGGACCACCCATAGCCACATCGGAACAACACGCACGACTCATCTCCCCAGGCACCGTTGAAACTTCAGCCACGACCTGACCCGCAGCCGTTGTGGCATCGTTCGGGGGTGAAGGCCTTGTCAGCGCCCTCGAACGTCGAACAGGTCGGACAGCGTGTCGTAGGCAAAAGTCTCGATGAGGTTCTGGAGGTAGCCTGCAACCTCCGCGTCATGCTCGGCGACCCCGTCCGCCAGATCCATCAGCTCCTCGGGGTCCTCGTTCGAAGCCGCTTCCTTGAGGGCTTCCAGGAGATGAAGAGGCACGATCTCCAAGCGCTCCCTGTCAAAGGGGACATGTGCGGCTCCACTCATCTCGAGCTCCTTCCTAACAGGGTGGTTCTTCTGCAACGTCCTGCTGACCGGGTCGTGACGAACGCCGGTTCCCCGGCGACAACCCGACACGCCCCACCGTTCTAAACCTCCCTTCCCGTCGCCCGCTCCGATG
>JAHEKK010000345.1:2568-4616 GCA_024638395.1 Gemmatimonadota bacterium
ATGGGGCTCGGGAACGGCTCGGTCCAGGACCACGAAGTCGGCCCACTTCCCGACGGACAGGGACCCGACCTGGTCGTCCCAGCCGGAGGATGCGGCCGGCGCCGGTGTGTAGGCGGCCAGTGCTTCACGCCACGTGGGTCTGTTGTCGGGATACCAACCGCCTTCGGGACCCCTGGAGGGCTTCTCGCGCAAGGTGGCCGCGTTTGCTACGCCCTCTGAAGTGCGGGTTCCACCACCCGTCGCTGAAACTGCAGGGCCTGGTGCATGAACGCTTCCAAACGTGTGTTGACGTTGGTTTCGCCCTGACCGTCGAAGGAAAGGTCCAGCCACGGAATGCCATCCATCTGTTGGCGCAGCTTCGGGGCCATGGCGGCCACGATGGTTCCCGGCATGCAGGAGAAGGGCAGGACGTTGATGACGCCGGCCAACCCGTGGTGGTACGTCGCCAGCGTCCGCGCCATGGTTAGAACCGCTTCCGTGCCGAGGACCGGCTCGTAGTAAGGCACCAGATGACGCACCGCGTCAGGGACCGACGAGTCGGGAGGATGCCTGAACAGGGAGCGGATCGGCCGGAGGAGCTTCTTCTGCCACCGCCGCTGATAGTGGTCTGACAGGGTCGCCTTGATGACGTCCGCGTAGTCCCGAAAGCGGAGGCCGAGGTCGATGCGGCGCCAATCCACGAAATGGAGCCAGTCCATGAAGGTGCCCTGGAGGACTTCACCCCCCGTAGCCTCCACGGCCCGTACGATTCGCAGGTTGGCGGTCTCGTTGAGCATCAGGTAGATCTCGCCGATCACCAGGATCAGCGGTCGAGGCTTCGAACGCTCGACGTCGAGGCTCTCGAATCGTCGGGCACACCAGGCCATCGCCTCTACGAAGTGCGGCCCTGCC
Source organism: Gemmatimonadota bacterium (assembly GCA_024638395.1). Taxonomy (GTDB): domain Bacteria; phylum Gemmatimonadota; class Gemmatimonadetes; order Longimicrobiales; family Gaopeijiaceae; genus JAHEKK01. The sequence goes on from JAHEKK010000345.1 coordinate 3,460, forward strand.
CCTTGCTCAGCAGCCTCGACGAGACGGTCGATGCACATCCGGTGTGTGTCGTCCGCGGAGCCGGGAACCATCTCGTACGGCCGATGCTCGTTGGTCGCCTTGGTGATGAGATCGGTCGTGACGATCGCCTGCCAGGCTCGCTTTCGAAGCGTCAGCGGGTCGTCTCCGAACAGGGCGTATGAGTCCTCGGTCGTAGGCGAGAAGAGGTTCGCATTGGGAAAGCCCTCTTCGGCCAAAATCTGCTTCTGCAGTACGCTGTACTGACCGAATCGGCACGGCCCCGGCCCCCGGGGCATGAAGAAGAGATGATCCTCGACATCGAAGTCCGGCTCCCGGCACTTCTTCAGGATGTCTCCGGTGCAGAGGAAGCAGGGGAGGCATTCCCTGCCCCGGCAAAGCGACCGGCCGATCGCCATGGACTCGTCGTCGGGCGTCGGCAGCACCCGAGCATCGATGCCCGTGCCCCGCATGACGCCGGCCACTACGAGAGCGTGGTCGGACATTCGCGGGATCAGGACTTTTGTCGGGCCGCTAACGGATGCGGTAGCCATGATCATGCCCTCGCGCTCAGGTTCAGACTGTCCAGGAAGGCTTCGCAACGCGTTACGATGCCCGCCTCGGCGGTGTGGTCGTCTACCTCGAGCTCCAGGAAGGGCTTATCCCCCAGCACTCGGCGGAAGAAGCTGACGAGGAACGAGTCGGGGCCGCAGTCGAAGCTGGTGAGATAGACGGCCTGTAGCCGCTCATCGTCCGCGATGATCTTGCCCGCAGCGAGGATGTCCTGCCCACTCCGCCAGAACATGTCCGCGTGTCGCTCGCTGATGTCCACCGAGCGAAGAGGGAGCATGTCGATGGGAATCGGGAGGGCCCCGAGCTTCCTGAGTTTCAGGGGCAGGTCCTGACAGACGCCCAGGTCACAGGTGTTGTATGGCCGCCCCACGAGGACCACCGCCGGGGTGTCGGAGGAAAGGGATGCGAGGACCTGCTCGCCTCGTTCCCGCACTCGTTGATAGAACCTCTCCTGGGCCCGTTCGCCGGCCCTTGCGGCAGCCTGTAGGGCATGCAGGGGAAGGCCCAGTTGGCGGGCAAGGGGTTTGAGCTCCTTGGCGCGAACCTGCTCCTGTTGCATGTGCAGGGGAAACAGGAGCGGCAGGGCA
>JAHEKK010000346.1 GCA_024638395.1 Gemmatimonadota bacterium
GAGGAGGAGGAGCTGCTCGGTTTCGCTCGGGTGTGCGCCGGCCATCATGGACCCATCCGTGTTCGCGAAGAAGAAGGGATAAAAACTATGTCGTAGTTTTTATTCCTGCCACGAGGCCCGTGCCACGGCCCGGGCCCGGAGCCGGGTCCGCTGGCGCGGGGCAGTGGAGGCGCTTGCTGGCGAGACCGGCCCCGGGCGGCCCATGTTGGGCCGTTTCCGCTTCCAGAATCGACCCGTGAACCCCGGCACCAGGGCTGGCATGACAACAGCAACCGCGACCCAACCAGGCGGCAAGACGTTCCTCGGACATCCGAGGGGTCTCGCCACCCTGTTCTTCACCGAGATGTGGGAGCGGTTCTCCTACTACGGGATGAGGGCCCTCCTGGTGCTCTTCATGACCGAGGCCACCGTGTCGGCCAATCCGGGCTTTGGCCTGGACATCGCCGACGCCGCGGCGATCTACGGGCTGTACACCTCCCTGGTCTATCTGCTGGCCCTGCCGGGGGGCTGGGTCGCCGATCAGCTCTGGGGGCAGCGGAAGGCCATCTTCGTAGGCGGCTGCATCATTGCGGCGGGCCATTTCAGCATGGCCATCCCCACGCGCCAGACCTTCTTTCTGGGATTGGTCCTGGTCTGCATCGGGACAGGGCTCCTGAAGCCCAACGTCAGCACCATCGTCGCCGATCTCTATCCGGAGGGCGGCGCCCGCCGGGACGCGGGGTTCTCCGTCTTCTACATGGGGATCAATCTCGGGTCCTTCCTCGGACAGGTTCTCGTACCCCTCCTCGGGGAGGGCTACAAGTGGCACTGGGGCTTTTCGGCGGCCGGGCTGGGCATGGTGCTGGGCCTCATCCAGTACCGGCGGGGCTATGAGCATCTGGGCACGGCCGGTGAGCTGCGGACGTCGGACTCCGCCGATACGCTGGCGGCCAAAGAGAGGCGGTTCTACGGCGTATTCGGTGCGGTGATGCTGGCGATCGTCGCGTTTGCGTACCTGGTCTCCCAGGGCACCATCGACCTGTCCCTGACCGAGATCGCCCGGGGCCTGGGGTCGGTCATCCTGGTCATCGTCGGGGTCTTCTTCCTCTACCTCCACTTCTTCGGCGGCCACACCGCTGAAGAGAAGAAGCGCATCTGGGTGATCTTCTGGTTCTTCGTGCTGTCGGCCGTGTTCTGGTCGGGCTTCGAACAGGCGGGATCGTCCCTGAACCTGTTTGCCCGGGACTTCACGGACCGGACGATCGGAGCCCTGACCTACCCAGCGGGACTCCTCCAATCGGTGAACGCCCTCTTCATCATCATCTTCGCCCCGATTTTCGGGTCCCTCTGGCTGTGGCTGGCGAAGCGGAACGCCAATCCCTCCACGCCGCTGAAGATGGCGCTGGGGCTTCTGCTCCTCGCGGCGGGCTTCTTTGTGGTTTCCTGGGGCGCGGTGAATGCCAGTTCCGAAAACCCCGCCTCGGCCTCGTGGTTGGTCGTGATGTACTTCCTCCACACGACGGGGGAGCTGACTCTCTCGCCCATCGGGCTCTCGGCGGTCACCAAGCTCGCCCCGGTGCGGAGGGTGGGTCAGATGATGGGGATCTGGTTCGTGGCCACGGCCCTGGGGAACCTGTTCGCCGGACTGGTGGCCGGGTCCCTCGAGACCCTGCCACCGGCACCTCTGTTCCGGACCGTGGCGTTGATCATCGGCGGCGTGGGACTGGTGGCCATGGTGGCGAGCCCGGTCGTGAAGCGCATGATGGGAGACGTGAAGTAGGGAAGATCGGAACCGCGGGCTGAGCCCGCCGTCCACCGTCTTCGGTCTAACTGATTGAGGTGGCCCGGACCGGGCCTCGAGATCATTGACCCCACGACGAGTGGACGACCATGCGATATCCTGACGCTCTTCCTCAACTCGGTGGACGCGTGTTCCTTACGGACGGCGGGATCGAGACCGATCTCATCTTCAACCGGGGCTTCGAACTTCCCGAGTTCGCGGCTTTCCATCTCCTGGGCTCTCCGGAAGGACGCGCGGGGCTTCAGGACTACTTCGCGGACCATGCCGAGGTCGCTCGGAGCCACGGAACCGGCTTCATCTTCGAGACCGCGACCTGGAGGGCCAACGCAGACTGGGGACGAAAGCTCGGGTACGACGCGCTGGCGCTCCGCCGAAAGAACATCGAGGCCGTGCGGCTGGTTCAGGAGCTCAGAGACGAGATGGAGACGCGCCAGAGCCCCATGGTGGTGAGTGGCTGCGTCGGCCCGCGAGGCGACGGGTACGTCCCGGGCGCGAAGATGACCCGGAGAGAGGCTGCTCAGTATCACTCCGCGCAGATCGACGCCTTCCTGGAGGCCGATGTGGACATGGTGACGGCCATCACCATGAACTATCTGGAGGAGGCCGTGGGTGTGGCCCTGGCGGCTCGGGCCGCGGGGTTGCCCTCCGCCATTTCGTTCACGGTCGAAACGGACGGGCGACTCCCGAGCGGAGACGCACTCGGTGCGGCGGTCCGGGCCGTAGACGAAGCCACCGAACGGAGTCCGGCGTACTACATGATCAACTGCGCCCATCCCACACACTTCACGGACCAACTCCTATGCGGCGAAGCGTGGGTGGACCGTGTTCGAGGAATCAGGGCCAACGCGTCGAAATGCAGCCACGCCGAACTGGACGACGCCACGGAGCTGGACGCGGGTGATCCTGTGGAGCTTGGAGAGGACTTCCGGGTGCTGACGTCGGCCCTCGGGCAGATCAATGTTCTCGGGGGTTGTTGCGGCACGGACCCACGCCACATCGATGAGATCGCCCGGGCCTGTCTCGTGGCGGCGTAGGCCGTACCCATGGCGGGAACTGAAAGCGGCCCCGCCGGCATGCTCCGGCGGGGCCGCGGTCAAGCTCGAGCGGGGCCAACCCCACCCGTCATCCACTACCGGTCGAACCGGGCCTCTTTGAAGTCCCTCCAGGACACCGTGTACTGCTGGCTTCCGGTGTCCACGACGATGCCCCGGTTCTCCCGGTCCACGTCGTTGGAGCCGTAGACGTCCAGGGTCCGTCCATCCCGGAGAGTGACCCGCGCCCCGGGGGAGTGCTTCTCGATCTTGTCGATACGGGAGAACTCGATTTGCGCTTCCGCGTCTTCAATGCGGGCGTTCAGCATCTCCCAGCTGCCCCCCTCGTCCCGGTCCCAGATGATCCGTCCCCTGAGCTCGTCCCCGGATTCGGTGATGACCGTCCCGTTGAGGGAGGCATCGCTCTGGAAGGAGCGGAGGGAGATCTCCTCGGAGGGAGCGTGGAAAATCACGTTCCGGAAGTTCCTCCAGTCGACCTTGACTTCGCCCAGGAGCGGGTCCGAAACCGAGATGCCGCGATTCCGGCGATTGACGTCGTTGCTGCCCGACAAGACGATCTCCTGGCCGGAGTTCAGCTTCACGTCGGCTGCCTGAGAGCTGCGGCGGGCGATGGAGTGGATCGCGCCGAAGGGGATCTCGTAGTCCTCTCCGCGGTAGTCGCCGTCGAGTTGGTCGGTCGTGTAGACCTCGTCCACGTCCCAGGTGATGTACCCGGTGAATTCCAGTCCGGAGCGGGTGGTCAAGGTGCCGTGGAGGCGGCTCTCATCGGGGCGGGCGTAGCTCGGCGCCGCCGCGAAGTCCACGGTACCAATGTCGCTCCAGTCCAGGTCGATGGTCCCCGTGGGGCCCGTCACCGTCAGGGCCCGCAGTTGGGACCCGAGGTCGCTCGAACGGGAGGTCATGCCCACCCGTCGCCCCGAGCGGAGCGTGAAGATGGCCATTTCCCGGCCTACCGCCTGGATCTGGGCCACGTGACCGAAGCGGATGCCGCTCTGACTCCGGGCCTGGCCGTCTTCGAACTTGGTGGCGTCCAGAAGGTCGGCCCAGCTGCCCTCGTTCCGGTCCCAGCGAAGGAACCCGGTCAGGGCCTGTCCGTCCCGGGTGTGGACCGTTCCGTACAGTCGGTTCGAGCCCGATAGGGGCTCGGCCATCTCCATGCGCAGGAGGGGAGCCGGCGACGCCGCGACGTGCGGGCGGACTACCTCGTGACGGACTACCCGAACCGAGTGCGACTCGTGTCCACCATCGAGCATGACTGCCGTCCCCACCACGCCGACAAGGGCCGAGACTCCGATCAGTGCCATGTTCTTCGCGTCTTCCCGAATCCCCGGGCCTTTCCACATCATCCGTCCCTCCCCGTGGCGTGCGTCTGTCCGAGCGGCCGGCCTCCGGCCGCGTCACCCTCTTCCAACATACGTGTCGACCGCCCCGGTGTTCCAGCTGAATCGCCGGGGCAGTGGTCGGTATGATGTTCTGATGCCCCGAAGGGGCCGGCAGGTTGCGTCGAGGGGATCCGGCCGGAAGCGGATTTGCAGTTCCCTGACGTGTCAGCCGTTGCAGGCGGAGGGGTAGAAGCGCCTTTGTGGTAGCAGTCGGTTGGTCGTTTCCGGAGGAGGAGTGTCGTGGTAATTCGAGCTTCGAGGAGTGACTTCGGACGTGTCTCGGGGGCGGCGGTGGGGTTGATCGCTGCGCTGCTGATCCTGGCTCCGCAGTCGACGGTTGCGCAGGAGGCCCCGGACTACCAGAACCTGCAGGCGCTGCCGGCCGATATC
>JAHEKK010000347.1 GCA_024638395.1 Gemmatimonadota bacterium
GAGGGCTGAGCGGCAGCTCAAGACGTCACAGGCGAATCTCCAGGCCCTTATCGAGAACACGGGTGACGTCATCTGGTCGGTCGACAAGGAACACCGGCTGATCACGTTCAACGCGGCGTTCTCCCTGGCCGTCGAAGCGAGGACCGGCCGGGAACCCAAGAGGGGTGACCCACCCGAGTTGGTCTTCCGCCCAGCGGCCGCCCGTCGATTCCGTGAAGCCTACGCCCAGGCCCTGGCAGGGGAGCGCTTCACTCAATTGCGAGAGACCGAGGTCAACGGATACACCACCCACTACGAACATTTCTTCAACCCCATCCAGGAGGGTGTCGGGGTTACCGGGGTGGTGATCTTCGGCAAGGACGTGAGCCGGCGCATTCAGGCCGAGGCCGCACTGCTCATGGCCAAGGAGGAAGCCGAGTCGGCCAACCGCGCGAAGAGCCAGTTCCTCGCCAATATGAGCCACGAGCTCCGCACCCCCCTCAACTCCGTCATCGGCTTCGCGAATATCCTGCTCAAGAACAAGGAGGGCACACTCGAGGACCGGCAGATCGGGTTCATCGAGCGGATTCTCGTCAACGGACGGCACCTGCTCGGCCTCATCAACGAGGTGCTCGATCTGGCCAAGGTCGAAAGCGGACGGCTGGAAGCGGAGGTCTCGGACGTCGATCTGGAGGAGTTGGTCAACGAGACGATTCTCCAGCTCGACGGCCAGGTGAGGGAAAAGGACATTCAGCTCCGCGCGGATGTGGCCCGCGGCATCACATCGGTGGAAACGGATCGCGGAAAACTGAAACAGGTGATCATCAACCTGGTCGGCAACGCCATCAAATTCACCGAACAGGGCGAAGTCGTTGTTCGAGTCGTCCCATCGGAAGACGGCCGCACGCCCAAAGCCATTTCCGTGGTGGACTCGGGGATCGGCATCCCGAAGGACCGCCTCACGGCCATCTTCCAGGCCTTCCAACAGGCCGACTCCAGCACCAGCCGACGGTTCGGAGGGACGGGTCTCGGACTGACCATCTCGCGGTCGATCTGCCTGCTTCTCGGATTCGATCTGGTAGTCGACTCGGTCGAGGGGGAGGGCTCGACCTTCACGATCCTCCTCCATGCTGCTGCGGACCGGCCGGAGGACCACTCCCGGGAGGCCAAGGGCGGCGCGACCCCCTCCTCCCCTCCGGTGGGAGACCGGGTTGGGGGCGCCGGGCGCCGCAACACCTCACTGCCCAAGGCTGCGGCGGCCGACGCGCCGGGCAAGTCGCATGGGGAGGGCGCCTCCAGCGAGACCGGGGACGCCCTGCCCAGAGTCCTCATCATCGACGACGAGGAAGACGCACGGGCGGTGCTGAGCGAAGCGCTCGAGGACTTCGGATGCGAGATCCTCACGGCGGGCTCGGCCGAGGAAGGCTTGGCCATCGCCCGGAAGCGGCGCCCGCACCTCATTACGCTGGATCTGCACATGCCCGGCATGACGGGATGGGAGGCTCTGAAGGTCTTCAAGGAGGATCCGGTCCTCGCCGGGATTCCCGTAGTCGTGGTCAGCGTCGAAGGCGGTGAGCGCAGAGGAGAGATCCTGGGGGCCGTGGATATTCTCGGAAAGCCCTTGGAACGAGAGGACCTCCTCAAGGTGGTCAGCCGAAACCTCAACGTCGGAGGCAATCGACGAATTCTGGTGGTCGACGACGATGCCGATGTCCGTGCGGTCCTCGACGAGGAGCTCTCGGCGGCCGGATACCAGGTCTTCCAGGCAGCAAACGGACTCGAGGCCCTTCGCCAGGTGGATCGGGCACGTCCAGCCACGATCCTCCTGGACCTGATGATGCCCGTCATGGACGGGTACGCCTTTCTCCAGCGGCTCAGGGAACATCCCCGAAACCTGGAGATCCCGGTGATCATCGTGACGGCCAAGGACCTGACCCCCGAGGACCGACGGGTCCTGGAAGCGGCGGCCTGTGGGATCCTCCAGAAGGGGGATGTGATCGAAATGAAGCTCCACGAGATCCTCAAGGGGCTCCTGACGACGACCGCCGCTCCTGAGTCCGTGAGCCCTCCCGCGGCGAAGTCCTCTCCGGCGCCCGTGGCCTAGGCGAAGTCGGCCCGGATCGGGCGGGGCTCCCGGTCGCGTCGCAACGCGGATCCACGTAGGGGGTCCACGGGGCATGGCGCTTCCGAGTCGGGTGCGCGTCGAAGTGGCGTACGGAGGCAGACCCGGATCCAATGGGCTGGTATCTTCCGGAATGCCTGAATTCGTTCATGAGAGCCGCATTCCCCACCCGGTCCGCCGGGTCTTCGACTGGCACATGCGCCCGGGAGCTCTGGAGCGATTGCTGCCACCGTGGGAAGAAGCGCGGGTGGTGGCTCGTCGCGGTGAAATCAGCGACGGCGGGACCGTCCATCTGAAAGTGAAGCGGGGGCCCATCAAAGCCGATTGGAAGGTCCGGCACACGGACTTCCAGGACGGCGCCCTGTTTTGTGACGAGCAGACGTCGGGGCCCTTTGCCGCCTGGCATCATGCGCACGAGTTCGAGTCCGACGGAGCCGGCGGTTGCGTCATCCGGGACCGGGTTCGTTGGGAGCCCCCACTCGGAGCGGCGGGCGCCATGTTCGCCGGGGCCGTCGTCGAGCACGAGCTGGGCCGGCTGTTCCGTTTCCGCCGACTTCGTCTCCTTCATGACCTGGGACGCCACGGCGCAACGTCGAAGCCTCTCACGATTGCCATTACGGGCGCCAGCGGCTTCATCGGCTCTGCCCTGACCCATTTTCTGACCACCGGGGGTCACCGGGTCGTGCCCATCGTTCGCCGCAAGCCCGACAAGGCCAAGGGCGAAATCGCCTGGGACCCCATGGAGGGGAAGATCGATGCCGAGGGGCTGAACGGGCTGGATGCGGTCGTCCACCTGGCCGGCGAGAGCATCTCGGGAGGCCGCTGGACGGACGCCAAGAAGCGAAGAATCTGGAAGAGCCGGATCGAGGGCACCCGTGTCCTGGTCCAGGCTCTCAACGCCATCGCGAATCCACCCCGCGTTCTCGTGTCGTCCTCTGCTGTCGGGTATTACGGGGACCGGGGAGACGAGCGACTCACCGAGGCCAGCGCCCGCGGAAAGGGCTTTCTCGCCGACCTCTGTCACGAGTGGGAGGGAGAGGCGCTGAAGGCGAAGCGCTCCGGAACCCGTGTCGTTCTTGTCCGGACGGGGCTTGCCCTGAGCCCGGCCGGGGGGGCCCTGGGAACCATGCTTCTTCCCTTCAAGCTCGGCATCGGAGGACGGTTGGGGAGCGGGCGCCAGTACGTCAGTTGGATCGACCACGACGACCTGATCGCCCTCCACCACCACGCCATCGTCAACGGCTCCCTCCGGGGGCCGGTGAATGCGACCGCGCCCCATCCGGTACCCAACGCCACATTCACCTCGGTGTTGGGCAGGGTGTTGAGCCGGCCCACGCTGATCCCGGTGCCCGGCCTGGCGGTTCGAGGCCTTTTCGGGGAGATGGGCAAGGCCCTGCTGCTGGAAGGCGCCCGCGTACTTCCCCACGCTGCGGAGGCCGCGGGCTTTTCCTTTTTCTACGAGGGGTTGGAAGACTCCCTCCGTTTCGAGCTCGGCCACCTAGAGGACTGACGATGTCAGGCTTGGACCTGTCGGACCTGCATCCGGACCCGATCCACCAATTCGGAGCCTGGTTCACCGACGCGACGGATCACGTCGAGATCGCCCTGGCTGAAACGGCCTGTCTCTCGACACTCGGTCCGAACCAGACACCCGAGGGCCGGATGGTTCTCCTGAAGGGCTTCGACCCCGGTGGGTTCGTGTTCTATACCAATCTCGAGTCCAACAAGGCGCGGGCCCTTCAGGAGCACCCCCGGGCAGGCATGACCTTCCACTGGATCCCCGTCGGTCGCCAGGTCCGGCTTCGGGGCCCGGTCGTCCGTGTATCCGACGAGGAAGCGGACGCCTATTTCGCTACGAGGCCGAGGGGGAGTCAGCTGGGTGCCTGGGCGTCCGATCAGAGCCGACCCCTGGCGAGCCGCCAGCAGCTCGAGGGGCGGGTCGCCGAAGTGGAGGCCCGGTACGGGGGCGGCGAGATCCCGCGGCCTCCCAGCTGGTCGGGTTATCGGATCCAGCCGGAGGCGATGGAGTTCTGGCAGGAAGGGGACTACCGCCTCCACGACCGATTCGTGTACACCCGTGACGGAGAGGGTTGGTCGCCGCCTCAGCGGCTGTTTCCCTGAGGCGTGGGACCGGCAAGGGGAATTGCGGCCCCCCGGAGGGGGCCGCCACGCCAGGCCCTGTGAAGGGCGGGGGGTTGGCGCGAGTCCCAGAGAACCCAGCAAGGGTCCTGCACCGAGTCCATGCAGGATTGGGGCCCGGATCATGTCTGTCTCTTAAAAGGCTCCACGACATATGTTTACGGTTCTTGTCGCTACCATCGGATGAGATAGGGGTCAGGCACAATGTGATCAGGCCCGGGAAAAGATTTCCTAGCGGCGGGATTCCGTTTCGTCCAGGGATTCCCTCAGCGCCGTCAGGAAGCGGTCCACGTCTCCTTCGCCGAAGACCAGGGGAGGCTTGATTTTGATCACGT
>JAHEKK010000348.1 GCA_024638395.1 Gemmatimonadota bacterium
AACTGACCGTACCGCCCCTGGGCGTCCTGTTCCTGAAAGGGCCGACGAGCGCTTCCGAAGGGGACGGCCCTGGAGCGAACTCCGACGACGCCCTCCCGGAGGACGCCGAGGAATAGGGGTTACCGCTCGGGACGCAGCGCCTTGCCGGTACCGGCCACTACCCCGCCACGATGTGCAGGTGGGCCTGGACGTGGTTCCGCATGGCCAGCGCCGTGTCCCGGTCCGGGTGGCGGATGATCACCATCCCGTCGCCTACGAGGACGTTCTTCCAGTCGCGCCGAGGGGAGCCGATGGGATTCAGCTCGATGGCGCAGATCCACGGGCCGAACTCAGCGAGAACGTACTCGAGACCTTCGTAGCGCTGGATCACGCCCTGTCCCCGGGCCCGCTTGAAGATCCAGACCGCGTTGTACTTCCGCTCGACGGGTTGGGTGAAGCGCCCGTGGACCACCGCCTCGGCCCACCCGGCGTAGGTATCGATGTCGAACGCGTAATTGATGAGATCGACGAGGCGAGCGCCCGGCGGGCGGCCGCCGATCTCGCCGAAGATGGCCTCCCCCTCGGGGGTCCGGTACCACTCCATGTGGGTGTAGCCGGTTTGAAAGCCCAGTGCGTCGATGACCTTGTGGCCCATCTCCCGCCCGGCGTCGAACTCCTGCGCGAGGGGATCCCGGAACACGAAGGTGGTGGGGCTGATCCACTCGTTCTCCCTCATCACCAGGGCCCGGGGCTCGTAGGTGGCTACGCTTTCGAGAGCGATGCGCCCATCCACACACAGCGTCTCATAGGTCATGTCCTCCCCGACCACGAACTCCTCGACGCTCACTTCGGGCACCCGACCAAGACGCGGGAGGATTTGTTGGAGATCCGCTTCCGAGTCGACGCGGTACGTATCGGCGGAGCCGGCTCCGGCAATGGGCTTCACCACGACGGGATAGCCGATCCGCTCCACGGCTTCCCACAACGCCTCCACCGTGTTGGCCCTGTAGTGGTGGGGCGTCCGGATCCCGGCCCGGTCCAGCACCTGCTTCATGACCTCCTTGTCGCGGAACGGAACGGTCTGGTCTACCGTGAGCCCGGGAACCCCGAGCATCTCCCGCATCCGTGCCGCCAGGACCATGTAGGGCTCCCAGAGGCACTCTACCCGCTCGATGGAAGCGCGGCGGCTGATCTCGGCCACCTTGGCCAACACGTCGGCTTCGTCGGTGAAGGACCGGACCTGCACGTACGCTGAGAGGGCGCTCCTGGCAGGTTCCGGCACACCGGACTCGGGCTGGTCTCCGATCCCTATGACCTTGGCTCCGACTTGAGCCAGTCCGCGGGTAAAGAAACGCATCTCCTGGGGAAAACCAGGCGAGATCATCAAGACGTTCATGGGAGGGCCCTCCCGAGCCCCGAAGTCGTGGGCGGCCGCGACCTGGGCCTCACGAACCCAACTCCACGCGGATTCCCCGGAGCACCTTTGCCAGTCCCTCCTTCACCACTTCCGTGCTTGGGTGGCGCAGGATCACATATCCCTCACCCTCGTAGGTTCCCGATGCCGCTTGGCCGAGCTTGGGCAAGCGGCTCTCTACCACCAGGTTTCCAAGGGCCTGGAGCACGTCCAGGCCCCGGACGTGCTCGACCTTCCTTCCGGACCCCTGGCCTCGGAGGTATACGGCTCCGGCGGCGTAGGGGCGGTCCCTCGGCGTGAACTCGCCATGCACGACGGTCCGGGCCCAGGCGTCGAACAGATCGAAGTCATGGGCCCAGGAAATGAGGTTGACGAACCGGGCCCCGGGTGGACGTGCGCCGATCTCGCTGACGGCCACGGATCCGTCCGGACGGCGGAACCACTCCATGTGGCTCATCCCCGTGTCCATTCCCAGAGCCCTCAGCGCGGCCTGGGCGACCTCCACGATCCCGCCGTAGGCCGGATCGTCCACCTCTCTGGGCAGGAGCACACACCACTGGATCCAGGGCTCCCGTAGCACTTCGAGAGGCGTCGGGACGTAGTGGTTGATGGAGTACCAGACCATCCGGCCGTCGAGGCTGACGCTGTCGAAGGAGTGTTCTTCTCCGACGACGAATTCCTCCAGGAGGGTGGGTCGCCCCTCCCCGGGGGGAAGGGTCGCGAGGAACTGTTCCAGGTCGGCGGGCCCCTCCAGGCGGAAAGTGCTCCGGGCCCCCGAGCCGGCCGGGGGCTTGGCGACGAGAGGGAAACCAACCTCGCCGGCGACCTGGCGGGCTTCCGCCGGCGAATGCACCAGCCCGTGGCGGGCGCATGGCACGCCAGCGTGCCGGAGGACCGACTTCATGCGGGACTTGTCCCTGAAGTTCTCTGCGGTTTCGGCCCCCATGCCCTGAATGCCCATGGCGTCACGGATACGGCCCAGAGGAACCTGGAGCTCTTCGAGGGTTCCCAGCAGCCGGTCCACGCTGCCCCATGCCTTGCGTACCCGCTCGACGGCCCCCGCGATCTGCTCGTCGCCCCGGCTGAACTCGATCCGCTCGTGACCCCCCAGACGACTCCGGAGATCGGGGGGTAGGCGGTCGACCCCGTCTTCGCTCACGAGGGCGACCCGTGTATCGCGCTGCCGGGTGACGGCGGAAATGAAGCGGAGGGTGGTTTCCGCGAAGTAGGGGGCGACGAACACCACGTTTTTCATGGTGGAATATGGTAACGCATTTGGGATCCAGTATCTTTCTTCCCCTTTTCCCGCCACACCCCGGGAGTCCGGATCCATGCACGTGGTATTCATCGAACCCTGCTTTCCCGCAAACCAGCCCGATTTCGTGCGGGGTCTGCACGAGGTGGGGGCCACGGTGACGGGAATCGGCGAACGGCCGAAGTCGGCCCTGAACGATGATCTGCGCAGGTGGCTCACCCACTACGAACAGGTGCCGTCGGTGGTGGATGCCGGCGCCGTTGCCAAGGTGATGGGCTCGGTCAACCGTCGGCTGCCCGTCGACCGTCTCGAGGCAACCATCGAGGCCCACGTACTGGCCGCCGCCGAGGTCCGAGAGGCCATCGGGATTCCCGGCACGTCGGTGCACACCACCTACCTCTGCCGGGACAAGCCCGCCATGAAGGAGGTGCTCCGCAAGGGGGGGGTGCGGTGCGCACGCTCCACGGGATCGGGGTCCCGCGACGAATTGCGGGCCTTCGCGAAGGAAGTCGGATATCCCCTGGTGTTGAAACCCCGTGCCGCCGCAGGCGCCCAGGGGACCTACCGGGTGGACGACGACGAGAGCCTGGAATCGGTCCTCGATTCCCTTCGAATCGGCCAGGGACCCCAGGTGGCGGCGGAGGAGTTCATCGAGGGCCACGAGGCTTTCTACGACACCATCACCATCGGGGGGTCGGTCGCCCACGAGTTCATTACGCACTATTACCCGAACGTCCTCGAGGCCATGAGGACGCGCTGGATCTCGCCTCAGTTCATCACCACCAATCGGCTGGAGACCGCGTCAGCCTATCAGGACGTCCTCGAGCTCGGGCGACGGGTCATCGCCCTCATGGAGATCGATACCTCCGCAACCCATATGGAATGGTTCTTCGGCGACAAGGGACTGGTGTTCTCCGAGATCGGCTGCCGCCCTCCAGGCGTACGGGCTTGGGATCTCTACGGCGCAGCCAACGGAATCGACCTGTACACGGAGTGGGCCCTGGCCGTGTGCTGGGGACGGACGGGACGTAGACCGACCCGGGAGTTCTCTGCGGGCATCATCACCCTACGCCCGGACCAGGACGGCGTGATCGCCGGCTACGAAGGATTGGAGGAGATCCAGCGGCGCTACGGCCAGTGGATACTCGACGCCCACATCCCTCCCGAAGGCTCACCCACCCAGCCCGTGGACGCCGGGTACATGGCGAACGCCTGGATCCGGATGCGCCACCCCGACTACGACCAGCTCAGAGACATGCTCAACGACGTAGGAGAAACCGTTCAGGTGAGGGCACGATGAGACAGGGGCAGGCGTCGGGAACGGACTCGTCAGCCGCTACGCGCGTGGTGCTCCTGGGGCCCCAGCGCTATGAACGCACCCTCCGTCCCGTGGCCGACGAGCTCTTTCCCGAGGGCCCCGTGGCGACCGTGACGGCTGGATGGCAGGAGTGGGAGCGCGACGACAAGGCCCTGGATCGCGACCTGGATGGACGCTCCGTGAATCTCGAGCTCTACCGCCGTGCGGAGCAGGTCTTTCTGGCGGATCAGGAGCTGGCGAAGGCCCACCGCCACCTGCAGACCCGCTTGCGCCTCCTCAAGAAGGCCTATCACACACGGCTGGAGCTGGCGTACCGGGCCTGGGAGGCGGTGGACCGGCTTCCCGGAGACGACGGAGTGCTGGGCCCCGAGCGCGAAGCCGCATTTCAGGCCATCCGGGAGCTTGACGCCCGTCACATCGACCGCGTTTCCGAGCTGAGGGCCGAGTTCGAACGCCGCTTGCGGCCCACGGAACGTGACGGGGTCGCTCGCCAGCGGGCCGAGATGGAGAAGATCCTGCGTGGCTCGGTGGCCGTGGTGATCGAAGGAGGCCACGTCCCGGTGCTCCTCAACCGGTTCCACATCTTCGGCCTCACAT
>JAHEKK010000349.1 GCA_024638395.1 Gemmatimonadota bacterium
ACGATGGCCGCGAGGTTCATCCACACGCCGGCCCGAACCATCTGTGGGATGGTCATGTAGCCGGAACCGAACACGATGGCATTGGGCGGTGTGGCCACGGGCAGCATGAATGCCATGGAGGCCGCCAAGGCGGCGGTGGCCATCAAGGCGACGGGCGCCATTCCGAGTCCCGCAGCGGCGCCCGCCATGATGGGCATCGCCATGGTCGAGGTTGCCGTATTCGACGTGATCTCCGTGAGGAAGACGAACAACGAGGCCACTGCGGCAATGATGACGACGGGAGGCACTTCGCTCAGGCCGGCCACTCCCGACCCGATCCAGGCAGCGAGACCCGACTGGTCCATGGCCCGGGCGAGAGAGAGCCCTCCGCCGAAGAGGACCAGCACTCCCCAGGGGATCTTCTGGGCCGTGGGCCAGTCCAGGACGAACTCCCCACGCTTCCAATCCGCCGGCAACACGAAGAGGATGACGGAAGCGAGCATGGCGATGGTCGAATCGCTCACCGCAGGCATGAGCGTCTCGATGCCCGGGATGGTCACCGAGCCGATCGCCTTCTCGGACCTCAGGAGCCATGCCAGGCCCGTCAAGACGAAGACGATCCCGACCCGACGTTCGCCCACCGACATGGGCCCCAACCGGGATCTCTCCTCTTCGATCACAGAGGCGGCGTTGCCGGCCAAGTCCTCCGGGCGGTAGAGAAACCGGGTGAGAACGAACCAGGCAAGGGGCAAGAAGACGAGGGTGATGGGGATACCGACGACCATCCATTCCACAAAACCGATCTGGACATCCAGAAGCTCGTCTGCGGCACCGGCGAAAACGGCGTTGGGCGGGGTGCCGATGAGCGTCGCGACGCCCCCGATGGAAGCGGCGTAGGCGATCCCCAACATGAGCGAGATCCCGAATCGGTACTCTCCCCGGTGCCCGGCGGGCTTGAGCATCTCCGCAACGGCAAGGGCCACCGGCAGCATCATGGCGGTCGTTGCCGTATTGGAGATCCACATGGAAAGGAACGCCGTCGCGACCATGAAGCCCAGGACGAGTCGGCCGGGGCTCGTTCCCACCGCGTGGACGATGGACAGCGCGATCCGCTTGTGCAGTCCCCACCGCTCGAGGGCCACCGCAATCAGGAAGCCCCCCATGAACAGGAAGATGAGGTCGTTGGCGTAGGGCGCCGCCGCGTCCGACGCGTTCAACACGCCCAACATGGGAAAAAGAGGGAGAGGGAGGAGGGCCGTTGCCGGTATCGGGATGGCGTCGGTCGTCCACCAGGTCGCCATGAGAACGGCCACGGCCGCCGTCCTCCACGCCTCGGCGCCGAGACCGGGGGGCGCTGGCAACAACAGCATCAACAAGCACAATGCCGGTCCCAGAATCAGTCCGACGCGCTGAGCGGGTCGCACGCGGGGGGTTTCCTCCTGGTGTGGTGTTTCAAGAGCGTCGCGGCCATCGCGCGCCGTCGGCACGGCCCCACGAGATCCACCAGACTTGCGCAGACCGTCCGTAGAGTACGGCATGGGGCCGCAGCCGCAAGCCGTGGGCGCGCCCCCGCCCCGGCCCGGAACGTCCCCGGTTCCCGAGGCGAACACCGTCCCTCCGGGGAGCCGCCCTTCTCCCCTGGAAGTTTTTTGCGTCTCACGCTGTATTGTCTATGACGAGCACCGGACATCAGGCGTCCGAAACCCACCTGGGCGACCAGGAGCCGAACCATGAACGAAAGACCCTCCTACGTGGAACAGACCTGGGCGCCGGCCTGGGTCCTCCTCCTGATTTGGGTTTCATGCCTCGTGGGGGCCGTGACCCTGCTTTATGGCACCTATGTGCAGGGTTCTCTCGGCCAACCCTTCGGGCAGGAGCCGGCGCCGACGTGGCTGCTGGCCGGAAGTGCAGCCGTATGCTTCGTGATCCCCCTCGCGATCACGTTCTTTGCCAGTCGTTTGGAGGTCGAGATCCGGCGGGATTCGATGCTGGCCGCCTTCGGTCCCGTCCGGTTGCTTCGACGCACCATCGGTTACGACGAGATCGCGTCCATCGAGGCGGTAACGTATCGGCCCATCCGTGATTTCGGGGGCTGGGGTATTCGCTTTCGGCCGGGGAAGACCGCCTGGATCGTTCGCGGCAATCGAGCCGTTCGCTTGTCCCTGGCGAACGAGAAGGACTTCTACATCGGCTCCCGCTTTCCCCACCGTCTTGCGGAGCGAATTCAGGTCGCTAAACGCTTGCGTGAGAGCAAGAACTCTCCTTGAAACCTCTCAGTCCAGGCACCCGGGCGCCGGACTTCGAGCTGCCCCGAAAGATCGGCGAGCCTCCTTTCCGGCTGTCTGATCAGCAGGGGAAGCCGGTGGTGGTGTTCTTCTTTCCGCTGGCGTTCTCCGGCGTTTGTACCAAGGAGATGTGCACGGTCGCTGACGAATGGGACCGGTGGGAAGCCCTCGACGCGGTGGTGGTCGCGATCAGCGTGGATTCGCCGTTCACCAACCACCGGTTCGCCCAGGAGACCGGCGCCCCGTTCCCCATCCTGTCGGACTTCAACCGGGACGTGAGCACCGCGTATGGCGTCCGGAACGATGATTACTTCGGCATGCGGGGCGTGGCCGACCGCTCGGCCTTCGTAATCGACAGCGACGGGGTCATCCTCCACGCCTGGAAGGAGGAGGAAGACGGTACCTTGCCGGACTTCGACCTGTTGCGTGAGGTGCTGGCCGGCGCATAGGGGACCACGAGCACGACGGATATCGCTTCCCGGAGCCATCGTCGCGGCGGCGCAACGCCGGAATCCCGCCCCCTCAACCACCTCAACGCATCAACCGACACTCGGGTCACAGCCCTGTCGGAGGCGGGGCGCACTGAGACCCGGAGGCTGTCTTGTTTGACCGAACCACCCAACTCGTAGCGCTTGTTCTGCTGTCGACCCTGGCGGCGTGTGGAGATTCGACGGGTCCAGGAGACTCGGAAGCTCAACTGGACCTGGGCATGCGATCCGGCCTGAGCGGGTGGCTGACCGGGCCCAGCAACGACATGCTGCAGATCTCGGCGAGCCCGTTCGAGGGCACCAACGGAACCCTGGAGCTCGACGAGGTGTGGTTGATCATCTCCGAGTTTGAACTGAAGCGCGCCGGCAGCGTCGTCGACTGTGACGACGACGGAGACTGTGAGAGTTTCGAGGCGCCTCCCACGCTGGTTCAGCTTCCCCTGGACAGCACCGTGGTGCCCCAGCTCTCCGTTGCCATTCCAGAGGGCCAGTACGACCAGCTCGAGCTCAACGTCGAAGATCTCGAGTTCGACGAAGAGGGCGAAGACGAGTCAGCCATCGCGGCCGTTCTCGCCGAAGCCCGTGCAGCCCATCCCGACTGGCCTTCGGGGGCCAGCATGCTACTTGCCGGCTCCTTCACTCCCTCCGGCGGCGATCCGGTATCCTTCCGTACGTTCGTCGAGGCCGAAATCGAGGTCCAGCTCGACCTGGTCCCGCCCCTGGATGCTGCGGGCGTGGTCAGCATGAACGTCGTCATCGTGCCGTCCGCATGGGTGGAACGCTCCAACGGAACCGTCTTCGACCTGTCGGCGTGGGACTACGGCACGACGGGCGAGCTGCTCCAGTTGGAAATCGAGGTCGAAGAGTCCTTCGCTGCGGTGGAGATCGAAGGCTCCTAGTCCTTCACGCGCCGACAGGGGCACAGGGCGCCGGCCTGTCGGGCGCTCCATCGCGGACCCGCAGTGCCCCCGGGTCGATTTCCGAGCGGACGGCCAGAAGCTCGATGGCATGCTCCTCGAGGACGGAGGATTTGAGCACGACGTCCACGACGGCCTCGTTGAACTGTGTGCCGGCGTGGGCGACGAGCTCGTCCTTGACCTGCTCCAGGGTCAGAGCGCTCCGGTAGGGTCGATCGGACAACATCGCGTCGATCGCGTCCACCACCTTGATGATCCGTGCACCCAGGGGGATCTGGCTCCCGGATATTCCTGCAGGGTAGCCCCTCCCATCCTCACGTTCATGATGGTACCGAACCGCCTCGATGACCTCGCGGGGGAAAGAAGCCAGGGAATTCAACAGCTCGACACCCTTGGTGACGTGGGATTCGATGGTCCGTCGTTCGTCGTCCGAGAGCTTGTCGGGCTTCTTCAGAATGTCGTTGTAGATGGCCTCGATCTTCCCGATATCGTGAAGGAGTGCCGCCGTCTCGATCGCTTCCAACTTCGAACCCGTGACGCCCAGGCCAGCCGCGATCCGCTTCGAGAGCGAAGCCACTCGGAGGGAGTGCCCCGACGTGTAGGGGTCCCTGGTCTCGATGGCTTTTACGAGGGCCATCATGAGCGCTCGATTGGTGCGCTGGTGGGATAGGTTCACCAGGTAGGAGTGCCGAATGAACATCATCGGAAGCGAAGCGATCAAGAGCCCGGGGATGCCGATTTCGACGAAGACGTAAGCCAAGCAGACGGCGATCGGGCTGATCAACAAGTCATAGAGGAGATTGGTCCCGGACCGACTCACCAAAGTGCGGAAGACCTTACCGAAGGGATGACTCTCATTTACCGTGATCGCCAGAGAGACGAAGACC
>JAHEKK010000350.1 GCA_024638395.1 Gemmatimonadota bacterium
GAGAGCGCAGAGGAGCCCCCCGTCGGGAAGGGGGACGGTCCGGCAGAGCGTTCCATCATGATGTCGCCGATCTCCGCACCTGCAGTGCGGGTGAAGGTGAACTCCTGACCGTTGTCCACGTCGGGCTGACCGTCGGGCCCCAGCTGGACCATGATGAAGTCGAGCTCGTCGTGGAACACATGGGCCTCGAAGGCCAGGAGTCCCTGTCCGGTCTCCACCGTGCCGGTCAGGGCGTCCTCGTAGAGGTCGCCGGCGAGCTGCCACATCAGACCACCATTGGCCATCGTCCCCGCGTAGGCGTTGTCACCGGCGTGGTGAAGGGTGATGACGACCTGGCTTCCGTCAGCCGCAGCCATCGAATAGGTCCCTGCGAAATCGGGAGCCTGACATGCCACTGCAAGGGGAATCGACAGCATCAGAGCTACGATGAGGGCGGTCTTCATTTTGCCTCCTCGAGAGGATCCATCTCGGGTTGAAAGGCGACCGTCTGGTCGTCCGCAGGGGGATACGCACTGAGCGTCGGCCGGGGATCATGGATCCGGTGGGAAGGCGGTCGTAGCCGCCAAAGGCTCAGCGAGGACGGCCCCGAACCAGGCGGCGTGACACGGGAACGAGGACGATGAGAACCAACAGGCCCAAGGCGCTGAACAGCGCGCCGATCCACAGGTCCTCAGGCGAGCAGCCCATCTCCGGGAACAGAAGACTCGGAGGCCTCCGGCCCATGTAGTGAAGGAAGGGGAAGGCGAGTGTGGCGGGGACGGCGAAGAGGAGGGCCCCCATCAGGCCTCCCACGAAGCCGACCCACCAGTGCCAGGCCGGGAGATGATAGGGCCGGCTCACGCCGATCCACAGGCCTATCGTCATGAGGGCCAGGATCACGCCCCCCAGGCCGACGAGGGTCCACCCCGTGACACGGAAGAGCACGGCGGCCTCCAGGGCGGCCGTGGCCGGAGGCTTGGCAGTACCGCCAGTCAGCCAGGCGGGGACGGCTATCCCCATCACCATGCCGGTGACGAAGAACACCGTCCCCGCGATCCAGGCCCCTAGAGGGCCCGTCCCGCCCCACTGCCAGGAATACCGCATCGTGCCAAGGCTCCTAGTTGACCTTGAAGGCGTCTTGCCAGGAGGACGCGCTGGCCGGGCCTTCCAGGACGATCCGGGTGACCTGGGCGGAGGTGCCCTGGTCGCGGGCGTCATTGGCGATCGTCAAGCGATAAGAGAACTCCAACGAGGTGGCACCGGGTTCCGGACGGTCGATCCAGGCTCCACCCGACACGACGATGTCACGGACGATCCAACCTGGAGCGAGGGCCTTGCCCGCGAACATGCGGAAATCGCGAGTGTAGTCGTAGTCGTCAGTCCGGACATACCGCCCGTGCGAGCCGCGGTGTGGACACCCTGCTATCATGTTTCCCCCGAGGACTCGGGCCAGGAAGTAGCACTTGCGGGCAACACCTCCCTGATCGAGGCGCGAATCGGTTCCATCCACACCCCCGGAAGACACCTCGTCATCGTGCTCCTTCACGGGGTGGAACTCGTAGCCGTACTCCTTGGCGACGGCCCAGGCCTCGATGCCGTTGATGGTCCAACTCCGCCGTCCCTCGAAGGCCGCCGACCAGGGCTGGCCTGCGGGACCCCGTAGCGTCACCGACTCCACGCGGGCGCTGGCCGATCTCCCCGCCTGAGCCGTGACCTGGACCTCGATGCTCAGGTCGTTCCCGGCGGCGCGCTTCTTCCACGTCCCCCCCCGGATGCGCACGTCCTCCACCGACCAGCCCTCGGCCAGGCTTCCACCGCCGAACAAGGTGAAGGTGACGGATCGCGAACCCCCTGAGGGGCGGTCGACAACCATGTTGCCGCCGACGACCCGTGCCAGCGTCAGGGTGTCCGTCGTGACGTAGCCGAGGGTATTGAGGATCCGGGTATCGTGGAGCGTGGTGTTCACCCCGTCGTAGGGATAGGTCACCCATCGCTCTCCGCTCCCGTGGGGCCTGAAGTCGAAGCCGTTGGTGCGGGCGACCGACCACGCTTCGACGCCCGAGATGGTGTGGCTCTTGGTTGGGGCCTTCTCGGAGAAAGCGGGTGGTCGCGCCCGAAGCACGCGCTTGTTGGTGCGGTCCTGGGCCGTGACGCCCGAGGCGGCCAGCATCGTCACAAGCGAGAAGAGCCAAAGGGCTCGGGTGTTCCTCATGGTGATCCTCCGTAGCGATACGTGTTGCGGATGGTACGCCGCGTCACGGAGGTCTACGCAGTGCGAGCGGGATTGGGATCAGTACGCGCTCATGGGCGCCGGCCGTCCCGCACGCCCCTGGAGTGCCCGGGGCCGGACCCGTCCGTCAGCGAGCGACCCAGCCCCTCGGACCCCGTGATCCGACTGATCCCGATCCGGCGAGTTCCGCGTAGACCAGGGCGGAGTCAACGTCGAAGATCTGCACAGGAGACAGCTATGATTGCGCGTCCAGTCTACGCCCTGGTCACCGTGGCCCTGGCGGCCCTGCCGATTCAGGCGGCGGCCCAGCGGAATCTCACGACGCGCCTTCTCGAGCGCAGTCAGGACTACGAAGTGCCCGGAGTCCAGGCGTGGGCGGTGGCTCGAGCCAACGGCTTCACCTTTCGGCCCGTCCCCAACGGACAAGGGCAATCGGTGGCGAAGCCTCACGACGGCGTGAACACGAGGCTCATTGCGTCCGTCCCGGACCAACGCCTCGGGGGGCTCCGCAACGTCCGCGCCACCGTGGCCTCCGTAGTCGGTGGGAACATGTCGGTCTCCCGCCCCTCTTGGACCGCCACCTTCGAGATGTTCGGTAGCCGGACCCTCGCTCCGGGCTGGTCCGTCCAGGAAGTCGAGCTGTCGGGAAGCTACGTGTGGGAACGGCGTCCCGCAGACGGCTCCCCGGATCTGTCTTTCCGGGTGAAGCTGTCGTCTGCCGGGGCGAGCGCGACGGCGATCATCCGCACCGTGACGCTCCGAGGCCCAGCAGGGAAAGACTGGCAGGATGCGTTCGTTGGGCGGCGCCTTTTCACAATCAACGGCATCGAGGCCTGGGCCGTGGCCCACCGCTATGGATTCGAGTTCCACCCGAAGGTCTTCGTCTCGCGGGTCAATGGAAGGGAAATCGGTGGCCTGAACACCAGGGACGGTGTCCGCAGCGTCTACACGTGGAGCCCGAGGGACTTCGGCTCTCTTTGGAAACCGGGATGCCACAAAGTGCCGGGCATCGAAGGTCGATGCCTCATCGCGCAGGTGACCGGCGGGGTCATGTCCATGCCGCCTCAGGACCGGGAAAACGTTCCCAACGAGTGGACCAGTGAATTCGTGATGTTCGGGGCACAGCGCCTCGCTCCCGGGTGGGTCGTCAAAGACGTAAGGGTGACCCGCGGGCAGATGATCCACTCTCCGGCCCTGGGCACCGACGACCTTTCCTTCGAGGTGAGCCTGCGGGCCTACCAAACCCAATCGGTATCGGCCCACGTGCGCACGATCACACTGGAAGGTCCGTCGGATGCGACCAGCTGGGAGGAGGCCTTCAGGGTCAGATGAGGCAGAGGGGCCGGATACGGCTGCTGCCATGTGCCTCATTGAGGCGGCCTCCAACCGTTGGCGGATAGACGGGGTCAGGTCATAGTGACGGGACGTTCGGGCTCAACGGTTGGCTGTCCGGCACGCCGACGATATCATTCACGGCTGCTGGGGCGGAAGGCGTCGATCCGCGTTGCGCCTACGGTTCTGTCGAGTGCCGATTCACGACCACCAGCTTACCCGCGGCGGTTCCGTCTTCCATGATCTGGTGCGCCTCGGCGATCTGGTGGAGCTCGAAGACCCTGGCGATGGGTACCGTGACCTCACCGCGTTGGACTCCTTCCAGGAACTCTGTGAGGACGTCCGGCGGGAGATCGTTCGCGCCGCCACCGTAGGCCGTGAGTCTCACTCCACGCGGCAGATACTCGATGGGGTAGAAGTCCTCGACGATCCATTGGTTGCTGAGCATCCCGGTGAAGCAGACCACTCCGTGCACTCGTGTCGCGCGGAGGGTGTCCGGCAGGGTCGGGGTCCCCACGAGTTCGAGGGCGGCGTCGACGCCATCGCCGAGAAGCCTTCGGACCTGGTGAGCCACCTCACCGTCGTCGAGGAGCGGGTGGTCGACCCCGATCGCTCCGAGCTGGTCCACCTTCGACGCGCTTCGGGTCGTCGAGAGCACGGTCAGCCCTCGGTGTTTCGCGAGGATCGCGGCGGCCATCCCTACCGACGAAGTACCCCCTCGAATCAGGATCGACTGGTTCGGTTGGATATCGAGTCCCACGGTGAGGGATCCGTAGGCGGTCTGTAGCATTTCCGGCAGCGCGCCGAGCGTGCTCCACGGCAGTGAGCTCTCGAACGGGATCACCTGTTCGGCCGGAACCACGGTGAATTCGGCGTACCCGCCGTCGAAGATCCGCCCCATTCCTCCCATCATCGTCATCACCTGCTGTCCTGGGGCGAACTCACCTCCTGGCGAACTGACGACGACTCCGGTGGCTTCGATCCCCAG
>JAHEKK010000351.1 GCA_024638395.1 Gemmatimonadota bacterium
CCCGGGCCTACCTGTACCAGGCGCTGTCGTAGGACACAACGCGGCGGCGGGGCCTCGATCCGGTGCACGCCGCGACTTTGGAGGTAGGGCATGGCCGATACAGCGCAACCCGACCGGTGGGCTGAGATCGACGCCCTGTTCCAGGAGGCCCTCGACCTGGGCCCCGAGGAGTGGGACGCCTATCTGGCGCAGCGGTGCCCGGAAGACGCTGAGCTGCAGGCGGCCGTGAGGGGCCTGCTGGCGGCGGACCGGGGCGCCGGGTCGTTCATGGAAGCCTCCGCCGAGGACCTCGCTCCCGAGGATTTCCGGGAAGCCCTCGAGGGCTCTGCGGTGGATCGCCTACCCGATTGGATCGGCAAGACCGTCGGGCCCTTCCAGGTCATCCGTCAACTGGGCCGGGGGGGGATGGCGGGGGTGTACCTCGCCCGGCGCACCGACGGCGAGTTCGACCAGCGTGTGGCCATCAAGTTCATTCGCCGGGGGTTGGACACCGAAGACTTCATCCGACGATTCCTGGCGGAGCGGCGGATCCTGTCGGCTCTGGAACATCCCAACATCGCGCGCCTGATCGATGGGGGTCGCACCGAGGGGGGTCTCCCCTATCTGGCTCTCGAATACGTCGATGGCGTGCCCATCACGGAGTACTGCCGACGTGGCCCGTGCTCCGTCGAGGAGCGTCTAGATCTCTTCCTCCAGGTGGCGAAAGCCGTTCAGTATGCTCACGCCAATCTCGTCGTGCATCGAGACATCAAGCCCTCGAACATCCTGGTGACAGCCGACGGGCGGGTGAAGCTGCTGGACTTCGGGATCGCCAAGCTCCTGGACCCGGAGGCGGGACTCACGGAAGGCCCTCTCACACGGACCGGGCTCAGGCCGCTGACGCCGGAGTACGCGAGTCCTGAACAGATTCGGGGCGAGGCCATCACGACCGCGTCGGACGTCTACCAGCTCGGCGGGTTGCTCTACCGCCTGCTGACCGGTGAGCGTCCGTACAGGGACTCCGGTACCGGGGCGTCTCTCGAAACGGCCATCACGACCACCAGGCCCAAACCACCCAGCGAGGTCGTCCGGCACGTGGAGCCCACCTCCAGCGGTGGTGACGGCCGGCGCTCCGCGGCCCGCCTCCAGAGGCGCCTCCGAGGGGACCTCGATACGATCGTTCTCAAAGCCCTCCGCAAGGACCCGGAGCGCCGGTACGGCACGGCTCAGCAGATGGCCGAAGACGTGCAGCGGCATCTGAAGGGGCTGCCGATCGCTGCCCGGCGGGAGTCCCGGGTCTACCGGGCCGGCAAGTTTCTCCGACGGAACGCCTGGGTTGGGCCCGTGTCCCTTGTCGGCGTCGGATTGATCGCGGCCTACTTGGCGACCCTCATTCAGCACGGGAACGAGCTCGAGGCGGAACGAAACGTGGCCCGCGACGTTCAGCAGGCCTTCGTGAGCTTCTTCACTGCCCCCGACTCGGGAGACGTGGGGCTGGGCGAGGGTCGCCGGGACCTGACCATTCTCGAGGCCATCCGCGACGGCACCGACCGTGTGCGACAGGACCTGGCCGACCGCCCGGCCGCACGGGCCGAGTTATTCACTGCCATGGCAACTGTCCTTCAGGATCTGGACGAGCCGGCGGAAGCCTACCGATTGGCCCGCGAGGCCCTGGAGATCGAGCGCGGCCTGTACGGAGAGGCGTCGGAGCAGGTGCACGAAACCATGCTCCTCGTGGGTCAACTCAGTTCAGATCCGGACTCGGGGAGGGCGGTCCTGGAACGAAGGCTCGACCTGTCCCATTCACTGTATGGTCCGGAGGCGCCGGCGGTCGCCACGTCCCTCCATGCCCTCGCCGCCCTGGACCTGCGAGAAGGAAGGCTCGAAGACGCGGTCTCGAGACTCGAGACGGCCATCGACATCCTCCGGGCGGACGCGGCGACCCATCCCAGGAGGCTTGCGGAAGCGCTTTCGGAGCTGGCCGACAACCTGGAACCGCTGGACCGGGCCGAGGAGGCGGTGACCGCCGCTCGCGAGGGGTACGAAATCCTGACGGCGGAATTCGGTGACCGGCATTCTCAGTCGGCAATCGCGGGCGCCAAACTTGCCCAGGCCCTCACGGCCGCGGGCCGATACCCGGAGGCGCGCTCCCTCTACGAATCGAGCCTCGCTGTGCTGGACGCCGAGCTGAGTCCCAGCCACGCGACCACCATGAGCTCCCGGAACAACTATGCGATTCTGTTGCGCTTGATGGGCGAGCTCGCTGCTTCCGAGGAGGTATACAGGACGCTGCTCGAGGGGCAACGGCAGCGGTACGGCGACGTGGACGCGGAAATCGCGGCCTCCCTCCAAAATCTCGCTGTGGCCGTCAAGGATCAGGGTCGATTCGCGGAGGCGGAAGGCCTATCCCTGCAGGCTCACGACATGTTCGAGGAGACCAGGGGCGCCGATTTCTTTCAGACTGCCTTCCCGCTCCTGACCATCTCGGAGATCCGCCTGGTACTGGAGGATTACGTCGGCGCCGAGTCCGTGGCCCGGCAGGCGCGCGCCATCTTGGGGGCGGCCCTACCCTCGGGTCATTTCGCGACGGCCATCGCGGAGTGCCGGGTCGGTCAAGCACTTGCCGGCCAGGGGCGACGGACAGAGGCCCGTCCCTTCCTCCAAGCGGGTGTAGAGGCTCTGGGAGCCGGCGAGCGGCCGGAGGTGGAGGCGTACCGCCTGGAATGCGTGGAGGCGTTGAACCCGTAGGGGGTTTCGGCCCGGGGGGGTGTTGCGTCGGCCGTTGATGCTGTAACGGAGTCGGTCTGTTTGCGGTCCAATTCTCCCATTCGTACCTTCGGCGTCTCCCTCCGCCCCGGAGAGCCGCATGGACAGACGCGATTTCTGTAAGACGTCGATCGTTGGTGGGCTGGTCACAGCGTACCCCCTACTCACGAGTTGCAGCGGGGAAAGAGGGGCTCCCGGCATCCCCGCGGTTTCGCTCGATGGTTCTTCCATCGAGCTGGAGACGGCGGCGATAAGGGAGCTGGGGGAGGCCCTTGACGGGGCGCTCTTGATGGCTGGCGATGGCGACTACGATACCGCCCGGACCATTTGGAATGGTATGCATGACAAGCGGCCGGCTTTGATCGTCCGAGCCGTCAACAGCAATGACGTGAGCGAAGCTGTTTCCTTCGCGCGGGACAACAACCTGCTTCTGGCCGTGCGAGGCGGGGGCCACAGTTGGCCGGGCAAGTCGGTCTGCGAGGGCGGGTTGATGATCGACCTGTCCGTGATGAACGGGGTCCGTGTGGACCGGGAGGCCCAGCGAGCATTTGCCCAGGGCGGAGCGTGGCTGGTGACTCTCGATTCGACGGCACTCGAACAGGGCATGGTCACGACGGCCGGAGTCGTCTCGCACACCGGGGTCGGTGGCTTCACTCTGGGTGGTGGCTTCGGTCGGCTCAATCGCAAATACGGTCTGGCGATCGACAATGTGCGCGGAGCGGAGATCATCACCGCCGATGGGCAAATCCGCCGCATCAGCGCGGACCAGGAGCCTGATCTGTTCTGGGGGATCAGAGGAGGCGGAGGCAACTTCGGCGTGGTCACCGAGTTCGAGTACCAGGTGTATCCCTTTGATCGCAATGTGCTGTCCGGCACCATTGTCTGGTCCATGGCTGATGCGCGAGATGTACTCGAGTTCTACGCTGAGGCATCCACTCGTTACTCTGACGAGATGTATGTCGGACCTGTAATGGCTCAGCACCCTGAGCTCGGGGACGTCATCATGATGGACGTGGTCTACAATGGGGACCCTTCGGCTGGCGAGCGTGAGCTGGCACCTCTTCGAGCCGTGGCTGCGCCCCTGGCCGACGGGGTCATGGTTCAGGACTACATGATTCTACAGACCATGAACGACGTTGCTTTCGGCCACGGGATCCGCTCCTACGCGAAGAACGGAATGGTGAGGGAGTGGTCCCAGGGGCTCGTCGACGCGCTCCTCGACGCCTACGATCCAAGGCTGTTCCTCGCCAATCACGTCGCCGGCGGGGCGGTGAAGCGAGTCGGAGAAACGGACACCGCCTTCCCGCATCGCAACGCCGAGATCATGCTCGTTTTTGCGAGCGGCTGGCAGGACCCGGAGCAGGACGATCAAATGATCTCCGCGACGCGGGCGTACTTTGACGCCATCGAGCCCTTCATGGGCGGATACTACGACAACATCGACTTCGACGGTGAAGAGGCGGCAGGGAACTACGGGCCCGCCTACGAGCGGCTCACCAGGGTCAAGGCGCAGTACGATCCAAGCAACCTGTTCCGCTTGAACAGCAACATCGAACCAGTGGCCTAAAGCCGGGAAGCTGAGGCTCACCGTACTTGTGAGGATCGCGGAGCCGTATCTGAGCGAGGTCGGCGGGTTGGACCACGGCTGAGTCCGGCATCGCCGACGTGCTTCATGGCTCGCGACTCCTAGCGTCGCCCTAGTACACCCAGGGCCCCCGACTGTCGCCCAGGGGACGTTGCACGTGTCCGGCCGGACACGTTCCGCGTG
>JAHEKK010000352.1 GCA_024638395.1 Gemmatimonadota bacterium
TATTCCCAGCCGGAGGAACTCGGCGCGAAGTGGGCCATCCGTCCGGAGGGCGATCACTCTGAGTTGCACGTGGTCCGGGTTCAGGTAGCGGGCCATACGGAGTGCCGCGAGCTCGGTCCCCCCCACATCCAGATTATCGATGAAGAAGACGACGCTCAGCATTCCGTCTTGCCCCCTCGACTCTTGTGGTGTCCGTGCCATAGCGTTGCTGGCCCCTCGGCACTGCGTTGGAGACGGGTGACTGCGGGCTAGGTGCCCCGCCGACCGGCCCGCGCCGAAGAAAGAAACAGCTGCAAGGCATGGGCCACGCACAACCCGCAGTGGGGATTCAGGCCCCGATTGCCATTGCCTGTACGGGCCGTTTACTTCCGGCCCACCTGCGAACCCACGGGGGCCCTCGCGGACGTCCATGAGCACACCTGAATCCCGGCGAGACGTGAGCCCTGCACGCGCCGGACCTCGCCCCGGGAATCGGGGCCTGCGGAGAAGGCCGAGATTGAAGGACTCACCCTCTAGCGTTCTGTCCCACCCCGCCACCAACCTCCTGTGGATCGCCACCGCGCTGGCCTGGCTCACGTGGTCTCCCTTCGATTTCGGCGCGCCGCGAGCCCTGATCCGCTTCGGCATTAGAGGGATCACTCCGGAAACGGTGGCGAATCTCCTCCTCCTGGTCCCGCTCTCGATCAACGTCGCCGAGATGATGCGGCAGTCGACCGGTGTCGCCCGGGCGCTCATGTGGACGGTCGTGGCTACCATGGTAGCGGCGGCAACGATCGAGCTCGTTCAGCTCTTCGTCACCGCGCGTGTAACCTCCATGGCCGACTGGGCGTTGAATTCGGCCGGGGGCGCCGCGGCCGGAGGGTTCTGGCTGATCTGGCAGGCTCCATGGCCCAGGAGATCCCGGTGGCTCGCGGCGGCCTCGGGATCGATGCTCGTCCCCATCCTGATGCTCCACGCCTACACCCTCACCAAGCTGCCCTCCGCCTTCGATCCCTCGGACTGGTCCGACGACGCGGTCGTGGCCATCGGGGAAGAGGTGGGGGGGCTACGGCCACTCATCGGCACGGTCTCTGACGCGTCGATCTGCTCGGAGGGGGCATTTGGACAGGCCTGTCTCGCTGCAACGGCATCCCGAGAGGAGGCCGCGGCCTTCAACCGGCTCGTCGACGACAACCGGCATGTTCGTCTGGAGGCCCAGGTCGTGTCGGAGAGTGACGAGCAGCGTGGCCCTGCCCGCATCCTCAGCTACGCTGTGGGTCCGGGGCAACGAAACGCCACGATCGGCGTGGACCGTCGGGCGCTACTCCTCCGGATGCGGACATCATTTACGGGTCCCAACGGCGTCTACCCGGAGTTCGTCCTCCTGGACGCCATGCCCCGCTCCACATCGGTCCACGTGGTGGCGGAGTACGACGACGGCGAGGTGGCCCTGAGCAGTGACGGAGGCAACGGCCCCGAAGGCTGGCGCCTTCGGCCCTCGGTCCTGGGAGGCGCGTGGGTCTGGACCCGCATCCGGCAGCTCCGGGGACCGACCGGATGGCTCCTGGTCGCCTTCACGGCGGGGGCTCTGTTCATGCCCTTCGGACTGGTGATCGGCGCGTGGCCCGGCATGGGCGGGATGGGTCAATGGTGGGCTTGGGCCGCCGTCGCTGCGGCCGTACCGGTGGCCAGCCTGGCGACAGGCCTGTACCCGAGGCCCATGGAGGTCCTGGCGAGCCTGTTGGCCTACGGGCTTGGGGTCAGGGCCGCGTCGGGCCGACGCGATGCGGAGGATCCTCCTGGAGGTCCCCGGCCGGCCGAGGGATCTCTCTAGACGCCGGGGACGCCGGGGCAAGGGCTGGAGGCCGGCCACCGGATGGCAAGGAAGTTGCAACCCGGCTTGGGTCCCGACTCCGAACCTCTCTCTGAACACACCCGCGCCCATGACCTCGTCCTCGACACAGGAAATCCGATCTGGAGAACGGTTCGGCTTCGGCGACAATTGGCTCCAGTTCGTCGAGCTCGTGGACCAGGCCCGAGTCGAACAGGCCGAAGAGTCCCTTGCGGGCTGGCTGGGCCCGGACGGGCTCCGGGGACGCCGGTTCCTCGATATCGGCTGCGGGAGCGGGCTGTTCAGTCTCGCCGCGTACCGGTTGGGGGCTCGGGTGCACTCGTTCGACTACGACCCCTCCTCCGTACTCGCCACGGGCACTCTCCGCTCCAACTGCGCGGAGGGGGGACGCTGGTCCCTCGATGAGGGCTCTGTGCTGGACGCTCCCTACATGGAAAGCCTGGGACGATTCGACATCGTCTACTCCTGGGGTGTGTTGCATCACACGGGCTCGATGTGGCAGGCCCTATCGAACGCCTGCGACGCCGTGGCAGAGGGTGGGCAGCTCTACATCGCCCTGTACAACGACATGGGGCGCGAGACTCGACGTTGGCGGAGGATCAAGAAGACGTACTGTTCCCTCCCCGGGCCACTACAGGCCCCGTTTGCCGCCCTGGCGGTGGCGCCCTCCGAGCTCAAAGAGCTGATCAAGTCGGTCCTGCGCCTTCGACCACAGGACTACGTGCGAGAGTGGACCCGATACAGCGAGCGCCGAGGGATGAGCAAGTGGCGCGACATCGTCGACTGGGTCGGGGGCTATCCCTACGAGGCAGCCAGTACGGCCGAAGTGGTCTCGTTTTGCGAGGAGCGGGGCCTGCGACCGGTCGACGTACGGCCCACGAAGGGGCTGGGGTGCAACGAATTCCTGTTCCGGAGAGAAACCGGCTGAGTGCCCGCAGGCGAGTGTCCCCGGCAGGACTCGAACCTGCGGCCTACTGCTTAGGAGGCAGTCGCTCTATCCACCTGAGCTACGGGGACCCATGCAAGCAGAGAAGGTGGCGGCGTCGAAGCCGGGATTCAAGGAGAACGTACTGAAGTGAAAGAGCGTGTTTGTGTAGTGGGTCTCGGGTACATCGGGCTGCCGACGGCGGCGGTACTGGCTGCGCGCGGAATGACGGTCCACGGCGTGGAGGTCAATCCGACCGTCGTGGAATCCATCAACTCGGGAAAAGCCCATTTCGCGGAGCCGGACCTGGACATGTTGGTTCAGGCCGGTACCCAGACCGGACGGCTTACCGCGCATCCAGAGCCGGCGCCGGCCGACGTCTTCATCATCTGTGTCCCGACGCCGCTGAATGCGGAGCACTCGCCGGACATGAGCTACGTCCATCAGGCGACGGACGCGATCTGCCCGCACATCCGGGAGGGCAATCTCGTCATCCTGGAATCCACGTCGCCGCCGGGAACCACGGACTGGATCGCCGGTCGGGTCGCGGAACGAACCGGCCTCCGTCCACCCGCCGTGATGTTCGGCCACGCTCCGGAGCGGGTACTCCCGGGCCGCATCCTCCACGAAGTCGTGGACAACGACCGCATCGTGGGCGGCATCGACGATCAATCGACGGAGCGCATGGCCGAGTTCTACGGAACCTTCGCCCGGGGAACCATCCACCGGACGAACGCCCGCACCGCCGAGACGACGAAGCTCGTCGAGAACGCCTATCGAGACGTGAACATCGCTTTTGCCAATGAGCTCTCACGACTGACCGAGAGTCTGGACCTGGACGTGTGGGACGTGATCGAGATGGCGAATCGACATCCCCGGGTGAACATCCTCTCGCCGGGGCCGGGCGTGGGCGGACACTGCATACCCGTCGACCCGTGGTTCCTGGTGTCCGCAGACCCGAGCAACACGTCGCTCATCCAGCAGGCCCGGCATATCAACCTGGAAAAGCCGGAATGGGTCATCGGCCGGGTCGCTCAGCTGGCTGACCGTTTCAAGACGCCCCGGATCGCCTGTCTCGGCCTCTCCTACAAGCCGGACGTGGAGGACCTGCGAGAGAGCGCCTCCATCGAGGTCATCGAAGGGCTCCGACGCCGGGTCGACGGCGAGGTCATGGTGGTCGAGCCCAACCTGCCCCACCACCCCGACTACGAGCTGGTGGACCTCGAGACGGCGCTGAGGAGGGCCGACATCGTGGTCTTTCTCGTCGCCCACACGCCTTTCAAGCGGATCCCCATCGCCATGCTGGAACAGCGGGTCGTGGTGGACACGTGCGGCATACTCCGCAGGAGAATCGCCCCGTAGAAGGTCCAAGCCCGGCACCTGGCAACAACGTTGCCGACGGTGGAACCTTTTTTTCCGCGTGTCGGAGCCACGCCCGGAACGCGAACCCACCCTCGAAGCGCCGTCAGGCCCTCCCAGGGCTCGCGGTTGATTCTCCTAACGCCTTGTAAGCAAAAATCTTAGAAGCATAGAGCGTTCGCTCGGAATGATGCCCCGGACCCTCCGCGCACACCTCTTGCCCCGAACGGCAGCGACACAGAGCCGATCCCTCCCGAAGATGCCTCGGGCCAGTCAGGGCAAGCGAAATGAACGCCACCGAAACCGTCGAACGCACGGTCGCCAAGCCGCCTCCACCGAGAAGCGCCCGGGAACTCTCCATCCGGGGCATCAACATCATCACCGCGACGGTCGCGAT
>JAHEKK010000353.1 GCA_024638395.1 Gemmatimonadota bacterium
CAGACGGGCGGTGGAATCGGGCATCCGGCAACGGCGTCCGATGCGATGACGTCGCAGCCTGACCTCGCTCAGCGGCTCGCCGGATCGATGTACCAGTCCTTCGCGCTCAGCCAGACACCCCGCTGGTCCATCGTCACGTTCTCCAGCCTCGACGAGACACCGATGAGGCGGCTCGGGAAGTAGAAGAAGAGGTACGGTTGCTCATCGATGAGGACGTTTTGGTACTCGGCCCACAGATCCCGGGCCACGTTCCGGTCCACCGCTGTACCCAGCTCCACCAGGAGCCGATCGATCTCCGGGTTCTCTGTGCCCGACCACGCGAAGGGCTGGTCGATGCGATCGGAGTGGAAGAGGTCCATGTCGTCCAGCTTGAACTCCACCACCCATCCCATCACCACGCCATCGAAGTTGCGGAGCTCCGGCGTGTTGATGTCCTGTAGCAGCGTCGCCCATTCCACCACCTGAGGCTGAACCTCCACCCCGATGTCGGCGAGTTGGGACTGCATGATCTCGGCGATGTCCTGTCGTTGCTGGTTTCCCTGGTTGTACTTCACGGATATGGAGAGGGGAACGCCTTCGGAGTTTTCACGGACGCCGTCTCCGTCGCCGTCCGTCCAGCCAGATTCGTCAAGCAAAGCCGCGGCGGCGTCAGGGTCGTACTCGAATGTCTCGATGCGGCTCTCGTCGAAGGCCCAGTGGAAGGGTGGAACGCTCGAGTGGGCCACCGTCCCGTATCCCTGGAGGATGGCCTCGACGATACTCTCCCGGTCCGTGCCCATGGCGATGGCGCGCCGGACCCGCGGGTCGGCAAGCTGGGGACGCCTCGCGTTCCATCCTACGAAGACATATTGCCGCGACGGGAAGTCGACGAGTTCGGTGTTCGCGTCGTCGAGGATCCGCTGGGCCTGGTCGGGAGCGACGCCCGAGTACACGTCGATGTTCTGGGTGAGGAGCTCCGTAAGGAGCGTCGTTTGTTCGGGGATCACGCGGTAGATGTAGCGGTCCAGGAACGGTCGCCCCCCCAGCGCCTCGGGAAATGCTGGATTCGCCTCGAAGACCCAGCGGTCCTGGGCAGCATGGGAGTAGAAGACGAAGGGACCGTTGCCCACCGGGCACTGGGTCCCGAAGGGATGCTGCTTCAGCTCCTGAGGCGGAACGTCGCCCAGAAGGTGCTCTGGCAGGATCCCCAGGGAGCGGAACGGATCGAGGAACTCGGCGTGGGGCTCCATCTGGATCCGCACCGTGAAGTCGTCGATGATCTCAACGCCCCCCGCACCCTGGACGTACCGGTCCCAAAACGCCGCGTTGGGGAACGCGGTCAGAGGGTTCGTCACCACCTCGTACGTGAACGCAACGTCTTCCGCCGTAGTCTGCTCACCATCGTGCCAGAAGACATCCTGGCGCAGGTGGAACGTCACCGAAGTGTTGTCCTCGGCGATCTCCACCCTCTCCGCCAGGTACGGCCGGGGCTCGAGATTCTCATCGTAGTCGATGAGCGTCATGAGATTCACGAACTGCTGGTGCTGCGTGGCGCTGTAGTCCGACGAGACCGCCGCGTTCATCCCGTCAGCGAGCTCACCGATGGAGCCCAGGACGGCCGTGCCACCATATCGGGGATCATCGGGCACCGGGTTGGCTTCCCGGGCCTGGGCCATGTAAGCCTCCACGGCCGGAAGGACCTCCTGACAGAAGGCGACATTGGGGACCGGGCGCTGCGCCGGCTCCGAGTCGCACGCGCCCATGGCCGCGAGCGCGCCCATCAAGAGGAGCTTCCTGCCCGCACGTGGGCCTTCAGTCAGTGCCTTCATATCCATCGGATCTCTCGTCCGGGATGGGTCGGTGCCCCTCGGCGCCGACCTCATCGTCTCCATGTCCACTCTGCCTTTCCGTACCGATCCGCCGCCAGCTTTTCGGCCGCCGCCAGCTCCTCTCTGGAGCATTCTCCGTCCACCCATTCGCCGTCGAACGTCGCCCGCATGGCGCGCGCCACCGACTCCGCCACCTCGTCCCTCGAAACGCTGCCGACGAGCTCCGACAAAGTAGCAGGAGGATCGTGCTCCTCCACAGACTTTTCATCCGGCCCTTCGCTCAGGCGGACGAGGAGTCCCTGATCGCCTGCCAGGATGATGGAGCCATGCTGGAGGAGCGCGCCTTCTATGCGGCACTGGGCGCTTCCCACCAGCTTCCGCCCATGAGCCGTCACCTCGCCGCCCGCGGGGCTTTGGAAGCACGGCCCGGCATCCACCGAGGGCGTCGCCCTCTCTCCCGCCAGGGTGACCGGAGCACCCAGTGCATGCAGGGCCTCCGCCAGTGCCTGGTTGATGAGGCGGTAGGCGTCCCGGAGTCCACCCCAGGCCCGAGTCGGCGCCACGACGGCGTACGTCAGCTCGGCGCCGTGGAGGACGGCCCGACCGCCCGTCGGTCGGCGGACGTAGTCCACGCCGAGGCGGGCGGCCTCGTCCGTCGAGTAGAGCCCTCGGGCCGGTTCATTACGACCGAAGGAGACGGTGGGTCGCTCCCAGGCGTATAGTCTCAGGACGGCCTGCCCCTGTCCGAGCCCGGCGGCCAGGGCGTGGTCGAGAGCCATGTTCTCAGCGCCCGAGCGCGCCCTGTCGCGGATGACGCGCCAGGTGAGTTGTGGCGCCGTCATCAAGCCCGGCCGCGCCGCACCATCTGACGGCGAACGCCGGGGCTGGGCCGGCGTCGCGGGGTCGGAGCCCCGGGTGTGGTCCGCGGTGGTGGTGGGTGTGGTGGCCATGGTGGGGCGTCCGCGATCAGAAGTCGTAGCTGTCGCCGGGCTTCATGACCTGCACGTCGGCCCTGTCGCCCACCGCAGACTTGAACGCCTCCGCGTCCTGTTCGATGGGTGGCCAGGTGTCGTAATGACAAGGGATCACCACTTTCGGCTCGATGAAGTCCACGGCCCGGACCGCGTCGTCCGGGCCCATGGTGAACCGGTCACCGATGGGCAGAACCGCAACGTCGACCTGCCCCTTCAGGAGCTGCATGTCCGTCAGGAGGGCCGTGTCACCCGCGTGGTAGAATCGCTGACCGCTCTCGAAGTTGATGAGGAAGCCGGCGGGTACCGTCGTGTAGTCGCCAGCGTCGGGTAGATCGACTTTCCCGCCGTGGAGGGCCGGCGTCATCTTCACGTAGCCGAACGGGTAGTGCACGCCGCCGCCGATGTGCTGAGGGCTGCACGTGAATCCGTGCTTCGCCTCGAAGTACGATGCGATCTCGAACGAGGCGATGATCGTCGCACCTGTCCGCTTCACCAGCGGCTCCGTGTCGACCACGTGGTCGAAGTGACCGTGGGTCAGGAGCACGAAATCGGCCTCGATGTCGTCCAGCGATCCCGAGAACCCCGGATTGTCCTCGAAGAACGGATCGATGACCAGCTTCGTGCCGTCATCCGTCTCGATGGAAAACGTCGCGTGTCCGTGGAAGGTCAGCCTCGCCATGGGTCTCCTTGCAGTTCGTGTCGAGAAGGTAGGCAAGCGGGTCTTACCCGGCTCTTATCGATAAGGTTGTTGCGATCCCGATGCCCTTGCCCGACGATGGGACGATGCCCTCCGAGCGTCCCGCGCCGTACCGGTTGACCCTCCTCGGGCCGTGGGACCTCCGCGGCCCGGACGGGGAGAAGGTGCGCTCCGTTCTGTCGCAGCACAAGCGGTTGTGCTTGTTGGCCTACCTGGCGCTGTGTGCGGAGCCCGTGAGCCGCGCGACGCTGGTTGCGCTCTTCTGGCCGGAGAGTGACGAGGACAGGGCGAGAAATGCTCTGAGCCAGGCCTTGCACTACCTCCGACGGTCGTTGGGACCCAACGCGATCGAGAGCGTGGAAGGGGATCGGTTGTTGGTGTCGCCGGCGCGGGTGTGGCTCGATGCGCGGGTGTTCTTGCGGGCTGGCTTGGTCGCGTCGGTCACGTCTGATGGAGCGTCCGGTTCCGATAGGATCTCCATGGAGGAGGTCGCAGCCGTTGCGGAGCCGGTGCTCCGCGGTCGGGAGTTCTTCCAGGGGTGGAACGCCGAAGATTCGCAGCCGCTGCAGGAATGGTTGGATGGAGTCCGGGGACTGGTGAGGAAGCGGGGGGGCGAGGTGAGGGCGGCGGTGAGGGCCCTGGAAGGAGAGGCATCGAGGGAGGAGGCTTCAGAGTGGGAGTCTGCGAAGGGGGAGTCTGCGATGGGGGAGTCGTCGCAGAAGGAGCCTTCGCGGGTACAGGTCGCGGGACCGGAGCGCGTCGGCGCGGAGGCCGCCGCGCCGGGCCCTCGCGTCAGCAGGTCACGCCGCGTCGTCTGGATCAGCGCAGGCCTCGTGCTCGGTGCCCTTGTTGCAGTGGTTGCAACCCAGCTGGACATCATGGCCGACTCCGGTGCCTTCCCACCGGCATCTGCCGTGCCGGACGAGCCTCCGGCGGTGGCCGTCCTGCTTCCGCGCGTCACCACCGTGGGGAGCGAGCCCGGCCTGTCGGCGACGGCACTGGCCGAAGCCATACACGAGGAGCTCGTGGCGGA
>JAHEKK010000354.1 GCA_024638395.1 Gemmatimonadota bacterium
CGTGGCCGCGGATCTCTATCCGTACACCGCCGGCGGCACGGGACTCGAGGCCACCATTCCGTCCTGGGCCCACGAGGGTGGCGGGGACGCGCTCCGCCGACGTCTCCTGGACCCTGAGACCCGGGCACGCCTCAAAGGCGAAGTGGACACCGGGTCCCCCGGCTGGTGGAACATCGTCGAGTCCTCCGGGGGATGGGAGAACGTGGTGATGGTCAACGCCCGAAGCGAAGCAAACCGGCACCTGGAAGGGATGACCCTGGCCGACATCGCAACCCAGTTGGGCAAGGACCCCCGTGACGCGGCCTGGGATCTTGTGCTCGAGGGCGAGGGGAGGGTCATGGCCATCTATCACATGATGAGCGAGGAGGACGTGGCGACGGCTCTGGCGCGGCCTTGGGTGAGCGTGGGAAGCGACGCGGGAGCGGCCCTGAATCCCGGCCAGCAGGACGGGCTGGGGCTTCCGCATCCCCGGTCGTACGGGACGTTCCCGCGTGTGCTCAAGCGATTCGTGAAGGAACTGGGGACACTGGAGCTGGAAGAGGCCATTCGGAAGATGACGTCATGGCCGGCCACCCGCATGCGCCTGGAGGACCGGGGTGTGCTTCGGGAGGGCCTGTGGGCCGACGTCGTCATCTTCGATCTCGAATCGATCGACGACCGGGCCACCTACGATGAGCCCACCGCGTTCCCCACGGGAATCGAGTGGGTTCTGGTCAACGGGGAAATCGTGATCGAGCCCGGCGGCACGCACACGGGGGCACGGCCCGGTCACGTCATCTACGGCCCGGCCCGGCGCCCGTAGGCCTCCCCTACGTCCCTGCGCCTGGAAACCGCGGCACCCGGGCGGTCAGAAACCCCGAATGCGGATGGTCCCGTTGACGGTCTCCAGATCCACCAGGCCCCTCCCGCCACCGAGGGTGGCCTCGATGGACCTGCTCGTGGTGACCGGGTCGATGAGCGTCAGCCCGGAAACCGTCACGGATCCGTTGGTCACCCGGGCCCGGAGCTCTGCGGACACGGACGAGGGAACATCGAGATCGATGTCGCCGTTGGTCACGTCCAGGTCGATGACGCCGTCCTCGGGGATCCAGACCTCTGCATCGACGCGACCGTTCACCAGGTCGACGGTGACACTGCCGAACACGTCGAGGAGCGACACCTCACCGTTTACGTGGAAGACAGCGGCGTCGGCATCCAAGGCCTCGATCTCCACCGATCCGTTCACATGGTGGACGATGACGTTCATGTCGATGGGCACCCGGATCACGTAATCCACTTCAACGAGCCGGCCGTGGTTTTCCCGGGGCTGGATGGTCTCGATGCGAATCTCGTCAGCGTGCTCCGTGACGCGGATGTCCACTCGATCCAGCCACCGATTCGCGTCCCGACGGCTGTCTGAGCCCACCTGCTTCAACGCGTCGACTTCCACCGCGTCGAGGTCCGGGTCCCCGAACACCAGGACTTCTCCGTTCACAGCCTCGATCCTGAGGTCTGCCTGCGTCGGTGCGGCGATCGTACGTTGAAAGCCCTCCGTGGCGATCACGTCCACGTCGCGGTCGATGCCGCTGATGTTGATCTCGCATCCAGCCGCAGTAAGCAGGCACAGGACAAGACCCACCCTCCCGGGCAACACCACCCGTCGAGGACCGCCGGCGTTCCGTGTCGCCTTCATACCGCCTCCCGTGCTCACCTGTCCTTCTTTCCCTACGGGTGAGCGGGGCGGTGCGTTCCACGGAAAGGGCCGGTCCCGGTGGGGAAGTTTCCCCTGCCCGCGTCCGGCCGTCTCCCTCAGTCGGCTTTGAGGGCCCGGGTCGGGTCAACGCGGCTGGC
Source organism: Gemmatimonadota bacterium (assembly GCA_024638395.1). Classification (GTDB taxonomy): domain Bacteria; phylum Gemmatimonadota; class Gemmatimonadetes; order Longimicrobiales; family Gaopeijiaceae; genus JAHEKK01. Next base: position 1,831 of record JAHEKK010000354.1, read on the forward strand.
CCTCCGCGCGGGCAGGTAGGCCGCCACGGCCGCAACCGCGGAAAGCGCCAGGGCGACCCCCCCGAAGGTCAGAGGATCCAGGGGTTGGACACCGTACAGGGAGCCGCGGATGAGCTGGGCCGCCGGGAGGGCAAGACCGAGACCGAGGGCCACCCCGAGACCGACCCGCTTCATGCCGGACCCGACGACCATGCCCACCAGCCGCCTCGGCTCAGCGCCAACCGACATCCGAATTCCCATCTCCCGGCTTCGTGCAGCCACGCTGTAGGCCAGAATTCCGTAAAGGCCGATGGCAGCCAGGAGGGCCGCCAGGGCCCCGACGATGGACAGGAGAAGAGCCGAGAGCCGCGCAGGAATGAGGAGAAACCCCAGATGCTCTTCCAGGGTTATCTGGGTGAAGACGATCACGCCGGAATCCGCCGACCTCGCGGCAGCGGCAAGCTCCGGAAACAGCGTGGCCGGATCCGTCGCCGTCCGCACGACGAGTCGGCCCCAGGGGCCCTCCTGGGCCGCGGGCCGGTAGAGCACAGGCGTCGGGCCCTCGGACAGTCGATGGACTTTCGTGTCCCTGGCCACACCGACTACCCGCATTTCGGTCCCATCGCGCGTGAACGCCCGTCCGACGGGATCGAGGTCCGGCCAGAACCGGGCCGCCATCGCTTCGCTCACGACCGCCACCGGATCGGCAGCGGCATCGTCTCCCTCGTTGAACAGCCGCCCAGCCACAAGTGGAATTCCCAGGATGGAAAAGGCGTCACCGTCCACCACGACCAGATCAACGTCGTGGGTGGTGCGGCCCGGAGGGGGATCGATACCCGGTACCACGATCGAGGTCCGGCTGAATCCCGTCGCGTCCAGGTGAATCCGGGAGAACAGCCCCACCTCGAGCACTCCCGGAATGGCCCCCATGCGCTCCTGGACATCGCGGAAGAACGCTCCACGCTCCTCGGGTGTCCGGTCGGGGGGGATCCCCACACCAATGACGGCGACGAGCTCACCGCCGAATCCGGGGTCGATTGCCCGGCTCGCAGCCAGCGAGCGCAGGAAGAGCCCGGCGACCACCAGCAGGACCACGGACGCCGCCACCTGGCCGACCACGAGGAAATCCCGAAGCCGCACCCCGGTTCCGCGGCCTCCGGTCCCTTCGTCCCTCAACGTTCCCGCCACATCCCTGTTCGCGCCCTGCAGGGCGGGGACGACACCGAGCACGAGCCCTGCCAAGGCCGTCACCGCAAAGCCGAACAGGAGCACCCGGCCGTTCAATTCCGGCTCCAGTGTGATGGGGACCGGAAAAGGCAGCTCGATGGACACCAGGAGGTCTACCATCACAACCGAGAGCAACACACCGATGACGCCGGCCAGAACCGCGAGGGCACCCGTCTCGGTGAGCAGGCTTCGAACGAGGCGGCCCCGGCGGGCTCCCAGAGCCAGACGCACGGCCACCTCGCGGCGAAGGCTTTCGGCCCGGGCCAGCAGGAATCCGGCAAGGTTGACGCAGGCAATGAGCAGGACGATCCCGAGGACCGCCATGATCAGCGCGGCCATGGGGACGATGACGCCATCCAACGCCGGGTGAATCGGAGAATCCAGGACGGGCGTCACGCTGAACTCGTTGGTGGCGTACCGGTCGGGGAAGCGGGCCACCAGATCCTCGCGGAAGTTCTCCAGGGCGGTCGTCGCCTGAGCCAGGGACGCGCCGTCGGACAATCGAGCCGTGACGAAAAAGGACTCCTGGCCGCGGTCGGCCAGGGCTCCTGGACCGTTGAGGGAAAGCTGACCCGACATCGTGGCGAATGCCCAGAGATCCGTCGCAAGACCCGGCATCATGCCTTCGAACCGCGCGTCGGCGACCCCGACTACGGAATAGGGGTGACCATTCAGCTGGAGCGTGGTGCCGATGATGGACGGGTCGCCGCCGAAAGCGCGGCGCCAGTACCGGTCGCTCAGCACCACTACGGGATCCGCACCGACGTCGACGCCCTCCGTCTCTTCGAAGACCCGGCCGATCTGGGCCCCGATACCGAGTGCCTGGAAGTAGGGCCCCAACACCAGCTCATTGACCAGGTTCTCACCCGGACCCTGTCCGTCGCTCCGCCCCACCACGTTCAACATGTAGCCAACGGCGCCGTCGAAGACGCCGGCGGTGGCGTCCTCCATCTCCCGGAACGTCAGGTAGGAAAGAGTTCCGAAGGCGTCACCGTCCGCGATGAGCCGCACGCTCACCAACCCTTGCGGCTCGGCAAAGGGCGGAGGCTTCAGGATCACTTCTTCCACGAGGCTGAACACGGCCGTATTGGCCCCGACACCGAGAGCCAGGGAGAGGACTGCGAGGGATGTGAACCCCGGGGCCCTCCGCATCCGCCGAAACGCTAGCCTCAGATCCTGGATCAGGTCCGCCGCGAATCCGAAGCCACGGCCCCTCGACTGTCCCCCCATCGTCCGACGCTCCCTCCATGAGTCCACAACCTTCCGATCACGACGGTACCGAACGCTCCGCATCAGGCCGCTCACGCCCCCGCTGACGGTCTCCGTAAGGAGTCGCCTCGCGCCTCCAGGCTGCCCACGCCACTCCTCCCAAAGCTCCAGGAGGTCACCGACGAAGGCTTCCCGGTGGCGTCTGGGCAGGAGCAACGATGCGGCGCGGACGAGTCCCTCAGCCCAATCCAGGCGTGGCACGTCA
>JAHEKK010000355.1 GCA_024638395.1 Gemmatimonadota bacterium
GGCATTCCCAGGAGTCCTGAGTTGGTCTACGTTCGTGGTGCCGGACGGCGCACCAAGCCCACAAGCCCGGGTGTCATGGTAGGATCGCTCATCGTATGTAGTCTCATCGTGGCCTGTTCTGTGCCAAGTTCGGAAACGGCAAGCGAGGGGTTCCGGATCGTCAACGGTTCCGCCCAGACCCTCGTCTTGGGGGATTCGCTACACCTGGAGGCGGTAGTTCTGGAGCCGCTGCCGCGCCGGCTGACCGGCGAGGTGGCTTGGGGCACAGAGCATCCCGACGTCATTGAGCTTGGCCCAGACGGCACCGTGGTCCCGCGGAGCGCCGGCACAGCCATAGTGACGGCCGAATACCTGGGGCGTTGGGCAACCGTCACGATCAAGGTGTCCTCCGGGAACTCCCCAGTCGCCTCCCTTACTCTGGAACCTCCTCTCATGACTTTGGTCACCGGCCAAAGGGGTGGTCTACAGGCAATCGCGCGCGGCCCCGATGGAGAGTTCCTCAAGGACGCGCCAATCGAATGGCAATCGAGCGACCCTGGCACAGTCCGTGTCGAGTCGGGTCGGCTGCTGGCCGGTCGCCCCGGAGAGGCCGTCGTCACTGCTCGGGCCGGCAACCAGTCATCCACTGCGACGATCTCCGTGGTCGAGTCCAATGTGCCGCCGTCGGAGGGACCCCGCAGGGCCTTTCCAGAAGCAGGCGGGTTTGGAGCCGATGCCCTGGTCCGTTGTGACCGATCCCGGGTGCAGGTGCTGCGGGTAACCAGCACAGAAGCGACAGGACCGGGTTCGCTGGCGAGTGCACTCGAACAGATCGAGGGAGATCGGTTGACCGTGGTTGTGTTCGCCGTGGGCGGCACGATTCGGGGCGGGTTGGAACTCCGCTCCGGTTGCGTCTATCTCGCCGGCCAGACCGCGCCGGGGGACGGAATCCAGATCCTGGGCACCAACGGGGCCGCGGCTTTCTCCGTAGACCGCTTCGCGGCGACGAGCGACGTCGTTGTCCGGTACATGCGTTTTCGGTCGACGAAGGGCGAGTCAGGCCGACAAGATGTGGTGTCCGTCCACGGGGGCGCGAGGATGGTGTTCGATCACCTCTCCGTGCAATTCGGAAACGACGAAGTATTCAGTATCGAGCCCGTCGCAACCAATGGAGTCTCCGCTTCGGACATCACCATCTCGAACACGATCATCGCAGCCGGTCTGATGCCGCATAGCACCGGGTCCCTCTTCATGTCGCCGAAGAGTAATGAATCACTGTCCCTTTCCGGCCTCACTCTTTACCGAAACCTCTGGTCGCACAATTCGCACCGCAATCCCGCAATGGGGCGCGTCAACGGCGTCGAGATCGTCAATAACGTGATGTACAACTGGAAGGGCAACGCCGGCCGAATGGACCGGGGCACCAGGGCGGACTTGATTTCGAACGCTTTCCTTGCGGGCCCCTGGACCAGGGCGAACGGCCGCGAGGACAGGATCTTCCAACACGATACCCTCGGAGCTCTCTCCACCGTCCATGTGTCAGGCAACATTGCCAGGCCATACCAACCCTCGCCCAACGGCGACCAGCGATGGGTGGTGAAATACCTGGCAGGGGGCGGCCCCCTCCCGGCCAGCGCCTACGTCGAGCACCCCCAGGCAAGACCATTGGTACCGTTGACCATCGTCGGGGCGGAGGACGCAACGACTGCGGTACTCGACCAGTCCGGCGCCAGCCGTCGGCTTTCGTGTGACGGAAAGTGGATCGATGCGCGCGATCCGTTGGACCGGCGTATCGTAGCCGATGTCAGGGCCGGTACTGGGCCTTCCACGGATTCAGAGATGGATGATCCGTCGGATCTTGGTGGCCTCCCCAATCTGGCTCGCGGCACACCATGCGCGGACGACGACGAAGACGGGATGCCGAACGCATACGAGGCACGCTTCGATCTCGACCCTCGCAATGCGGCGGATGCGTCCGAAGACCCGGACGGCGACGGATACATCAACATCGAAGAGTATCTGAACGGGTCCCGGCCTCGGTAACCCACAGCCCATCGCTAGTGCGAGCAGGCAGTGTTCGTGACCCTTCCGACCCGCCGCTGCTCCTAGCTGGCCAGCGGTTCCGCGGATTCGCCCTTGCCCGCCGCGCGTTGGGCTCGCTCCATGAGCACCTGGAAGTGCTTTGCGAATCGTTCTCCACCGGAGACCGAGCGGGCCGCTAGGAATCTTTCCTGACCGGCCACCGCGATATCGTGAGCGCGGGAGGGGTCGTTCAACAAGTCGGCCAGGACTTCTTCGAGATCACCGAAGTCCCACCGGTGCTTCGCATAGGTGACGTCGGCTTCGTAGAAGCTGGGCCAGGTGTCGACATGGTCCATGTCCGGTTTCACGAGAGTGGCACCCGCCAAGAAGCACTCGAAGTCACGGTAGCAGATTTCGCCCGACCCGAAGGGTGACGGCACGACCTTCGCCCGCCCCATTTCATCCCGGTACTTTCGGTAGGAAAGCTTGCCATCCGGGTTGATCGTCCGATCGGTTCTTTCTGCGAAGTCTCGAATGCGCCGGACGGCCTCACTCCGGTGATGGGTGACGGTGGCGAGGCCGTACCGGGTCCTCAACCGCACGGCCATATCGAGTTCTCGCGATCCAGGCGATACACCAGCTCGTTCGCCGTACCCAGACCGGCGGGTCAGAACTCGCCACCTCCGTCCGTTGGTCGAGAACGTCGTGAAGTCGGCCAGCCCGAGATTCCAACTGACTGCGAGCTTGTCGAGCTGCGCCGGGTGCGCCGGCACTCGAGTGGGTGGCGCGCCAGGCTCGTCCACGCCGGCTTCCCGATGATAGTACTGGGAAAAAATCCGGTCGGCATACCACGACCGTAGATGAAAATCTCGCTCGCGGAACAACTGGCTCTTACAGTAGAGATCCAGGTCGCCCAACAGTTGGAACGCGGTCCCACCGGTATGGTCAGCCGTATCGAACCAGACGAGGACGTCGGATCCCTCCCGGGCTCGGGCAACAAGGTGGCTCTTCTCGTATGGCAGGGGATTGCCACGTCGCTTGTTGCACACCTCGCTGTCGATGCAGACGACGTCGGCATCGAAGAGCGCGGCCGTCATACGGTAGTGGAAGACAACCCGAATACCCAGGTCACCTAGTTGCCGCTCGAAAGAACGAATGGGGTACGCGAAACTATGAGCCTTCCAAGTTCGAGTGGAAAGTAGAGATGCGACCATCACGGGGTCCACTCGAACGCGGCGTCAGGGCGTTTTCCAACGGGTAGCTGAATCACCTCCATCTCCCGGAATGAGTGCAACCCCTGGCGAGCTTCCAGATGCGCGTTCCCGTCGCACAGTACGCAACATGGCTTCCTTCTGGCCAGCGTGGTCCCTCGGACGTCTTAGGCGTCGCGCAAGAGGAGGTCCTTTCGGATCAACCCGCGAGCGCGTCCGTGAAGATCCGGTCCATGGTCCGACGGAAGCCGTCGACACCATAGCGCTCTTCCGCCACGGCGCGGGCCCGCTCGCCCATGGCTTTGGACCCTGCAGGATCGCTTGCCATGCGAATGAGGGCCGCTGCGAGCGCATCGGGATCGGAGGGGGGTACGAGCAGACCCGTAATGCCCTCTTCCACGATCTCCAAGGGACCGCCCACCGCGGTTGCGACGACCGGAGCGCGGCTCGCCATGGCTTCTACCAGAACCTTGCCGAACGGCTCGGGCCAGGTCGCGGTGTGCACCACCAGATCGGCGGCCGCCATGATGCTGGGGACGTCCGTGCGGAAGCCCGAGAAGCAGACGGAGTCCCGCAATCCCAACTCGTCCGTCAATGCCTGCAACTGGTCCCAGTACTCATGCGAGCGATCCTGGTCCTTGGGTCCCCCCACGACGACCGCCTTCACGTGGGGACACTGGTCCACGGTCTTCCGGAGCGCACGGAGAAAGACGTCTTGCCCCTTCCAGGGCACGATCCGGCCCACGTTCACCATCAGGTAGTCGTCAGGCCCGAACCCGAAGTCGGACGCCGTCACGACGTTCTCGGCAATCGACCGATCATGGATGTCGAAGTGGAACGGGTCGTACACGACTTCGACCGGCGTGTGGATCGACCCCAGGTTCTCCTCCATCTGGGTGCGGATGGCTCGAGACATGGGTATGTATCGCGATACGGCCTTGGCCAGGCGCCGATCCATCGGCGGGTAGTACACCGGCGTGTATCGGACGTGGGACACCTGAGGGACGCCGGCCATCCAGGCGCCGAGCATGGAGGGACGGTCGCCGCGGGGATTGTCGTTGTTGTGGACCAGCTCGATCCGTTCCCGACGGATGATCTCCGCGATGCGCCGGCCCACGGGGAGCTCCAGGCGGACCAGGCGACGCAGCTGTCGTAATCCGGCCCGAGGACGCACCGTCTCGTGGCCCGGGGTGCTTCCCGACTTCGTCCCCTTTGGCCGGGGGGGCCGGTCCAGTGACAGCACGGGGACCCCCAGGGATTCGAGGACCTCCTCGTACCCGGTGTCCCGCTGG
>JAHEKK010000356.1 GCA_024638395.1 Gemmatimonadota bacterium
CGCCGCCGCCCCGGAACCCTTCGTGGGTGAAGTTGAACCCCCGGAGAGCGGGTGGGCCGGCACGAGAATCGTCGGAGGCGGGAGAACAGGCCGCGAGGCCGGCCACCAGCGCCAGGGCGATACGGAGGCGGCGGCTCACGGTGTCGCGGCGCGGCGGCATCAAGAGGAGCCCGGAGGGCCTTCGTCTACGGGCAGATCATTCCGTGCCCCCCATTCGGACCAGGAGCCATCATAGATGGCGACGTCATCCCGCCCCTCCCGGGCCATGATCCAGGCGAAGGCGCACGCGCTGGTGCCTGAACCGCAGGTTCCCACCAGGGGCTGATCCCGGCGAATGCCTTCCTCCTGCAGCCGCCGGTCCAACTCACCTCCCGCGATGGCCATGCCGTCCTGGTCCACGAGGTCCGCGTAGGGCAGACTGCGGCTCCCGGGCACGTGACCGCCGCGGAGGCCGGGCCGGGGCTCGGGCGCCGTGCCTTCGAACCGTCCCCTCGGGCGCATGTCCACGATCTGGGCCGAGCCGCGCCGTGATGCGTCGAGAACCTGAGTCGCGGTGTAGAGCAGCTCGGGCCTGGGTTGCGTGTGGAAGGGCTCCGGGACCTCGAGGGTCAGGTAGGAGGCGCCCGTCTCCAGCGGGTGCCCGGCCCGTCTCCATGCGGCGAGTCCCCCGTCCAACACGGCCACCCGGTCGTGTCCGAAGTACCTGAACGTCCACCAGACACGTGGCGCACTCAGGTTCAAGCCGGACGCGTCGTATACCACCACGGCCGAGCTGTTCGTGACGCCAACGCCTTGTGCGCAGGCGGAGAAGCGCTCGGGGCTGGGCAGCGTATGGGGCAGGGTCGAGTCGGGGTCGCTGCAGTCGTCGATATCGAAGAACCTGGCCCCGGGTATGTGTCCCTCCAGAAATTCTCGAGCAGGATTGCGTCCCGACGTGGGCAGATACCAGGAGCCGTCCAGGACGACCAGGCCGGGCCTTCCCAGGTGCTCAGCGAGCCAATCGACGGCAACGGAATGTCCGGGGAGCCGCAACTGGCTCATGAGCCGCCCACGGGGATGCGGCTGATCTCCTGGGCGTAGGTCTCTCTGAGACGCTCGTGGTACTCGCCGAGGAGTCCCTTGAGCGTGGAGTGCTCCTCAGCGACGGCATCGCGCAGGTCACGGTTGGTCAGGAAGTCGAAGAGGATGGCAGCCATGATCCTGGCGTCCGTTCTGAACCCGGCGTGGCCCACCTCGCTCGAGGCGTCCTCAGCCATCCCCTTTGTGTGGTAGGACCCCCTGGAACTGTAGACGGAGACCCCGACCCCTGGGATGTCGCGGGTTACCCAGCCGGTCTCCTCGTACCCGGCAGGCCTCTGGAGCTCGGGTTCGATCCCGGGTGCGTCCAGGGCCTGGGCGTACGCGAAATACAGCTCCTCCAGCGTGCCCAACGTGATGCCGTCTCTATACTCTCCGTATCGGTCGATCTCCACTCGAGTTCCGGTCGCCATGGCTGCTCCGCGGGCGGCATCGTCGATCATGCGATTCATGTGCTCCAGATAGACCTCGTCGGGGTACCGGATGTAGTAGTCCACGACCGCCCGGGCAGGGACGACGTTCGGTGCCACCCCGCCCTCGGGGATCACTCCCTGGATGGAGGCTTCGGGCCTGAAGGTGCTCCGCAGCCGGTCGACCGCGGTGTAGAACATGACGGCGGCTTCCAGGGCATTTCTACCGTTCCAGGAGGTCAGCTGGTGGGACGGGCGTCCCAGGAACGTGTATTTCACCTCGTTGATGTTCAGGCAACAAACGCCGAACCCGGCCCGGGCCCTTGCCGTGGCGACCGAAGAGTGGCTGCGGATCAGGATGTCCGCCTCGCTGAAGACACCGGCCTGGTGCATGATCGTCTTCGCCGGTGGGCCCACCTCCTCGGCCGGCGTGCCGTAGAGGCGCAGGCCCCCGGCAACACCCGCCGAGGCCAGATGCTCCTGGAGGGCGAAGGCCGCCGCCATGGCGATGGGGGTCTGCGCGTTGTGCTGGTCTCCGTGAAAAGGCCCGTCGATATCCCTCAGAGCATCGTATTCGCCGATGAGCCCCAAGGTCACCTCCCCCTGTCCGGCCGGAGAGTCCCAGGACGCCACGAAGGCTGTTTCCAGGCCCGCTACGCCCGTAGTGACCTCCCACCCTCGTGACCGGAGAACCTTGGTCAGGGTGTCCACGGCCATGTGCTCGTCCCAGCCGACTTCGGGATTGGCGGCGATCCAGTCGGACAGATCCTGGAGACCTTCATCCCATTCGGACTCCGCGCGATCCATGACCCGAACCCGGTTTCGATTGCCCTGGCGTACGATTCGCTGTGCCCGGTCCAAGGGATCGAGGCGCTCCTGCAGATCGGCGATCTGCTCCAGGATTTCCGCAGCAGCCGCCCGCTCCGTAGCCGTCGTTTGACCGAAGGCGGTGGCCGGGACGGGAATGCAGGCCACGAGGGCGACAACCCATGCGCAATGGGGTTTGGCTTTGGTCATCGAGGTCTCCTGGTTGGACCGGCTGGGGAGCCGAGCGGCTCGGCGCGGTTCGCGCCAGGTGTGCGTCGCAGACTTCCCTGAAGGGCGACGGGCAGTGTAATTGCGGCGCCACGAGACCGCCACGGCGTTTGGCCGTCTATGGCGGAACACCCTCCACCTGCCCAATTTGACTCCCTCCCCTTCCACCACTCCTAGGCGGAGCCACAGCCCTGGAACACGGTTTCCTCGACAACGCGGCCCTGACGTTTACGCTGGCTCTGGCCGTCGGTCTCATTGCCCAGGCGACGGCACACCACCTCCGTGTGCCGGGCATCGTCCTGTTCCTGCTGTCCGGTGTCATCCTGGGCCCCGACGTGCTGAACGTGGTCCGTCCCGAGACGCTTGGCCACGGCCTCGAGACCCTGGTGGGTATGTCCGTGGCCGTGATCCTGTTCGAAGGCGGACTCAACCTCTCGTTCGAGCGGCTGCGTCGGGAAGCGATGGTGATTCGCCGGCTGGTGACGATCGGGGCGGTGTTGACCGGCCTGTTGGCGGCTTGCGTGGCCCGGCTGGTCATGGGCTGGTCGTGGACCATTGCCTTGCTCTTCGGATCCCTGGTGATCGTCACGGGCCCAACCGTCATCGCGCCGCTGGTGCGCCGGATACGCCTGACCCCGAAACTGGCCACGATTCTCGAAGCCGAGGGCGTCTTCATCGATCCCGTGGGCGCCATCCTCGCCGTGTTCGCCCTGGAGGAGGTGCTGTCGCTCAATAGCGCGGCCACCCCCGGGGCTGCCCTCCTTGGCGTTCCCACCCGGCTCCTCCTCGGAGGCGTGATCGGTGTGGTCGGAGGGCTGGTCATCGGGCTGTTGATCCGAAAACGCGGGCTGATCCCCGAAGGACTCGAGAACGTGTTCACCCTCGGCCTGGCCCTGGCGTTCTTCGAGATCAGCAACGCCATTTTGCCGGAAAGCGGCATCATGCAGGCGGCAACGGCCGGGCTGGTCGTCGGGAACATGAACACGAGCGTCGCTGATGAGCTCAAGGAATTCAAAGAGCAGCTCACGATCATGCTCGTGGGAATGTTGTTCGTACTCCTTGCCGCCAACGTGCGCTTGGCGGATGTGACGGCTCTGGGCTGGCGCGCCGCCGTGACCATTGCCCTGCTCATCTTCGTGGTGCGACCGATCGTCGTTGCGGTTTGCACCCGGGGGTCGAACCTGACGCTGAACGAGAAGGCCTTTCTTTCCTGGCTTTCGCCCCGTGGGATCGTCGCGGCAGCAGTGGCTTCGCTTTTCGCGGTGCGCCTCGCGGAGGCAGGGCTGCCCGGTGGGGTGGAGTTGCAGGGGATGGTCTTCCTCGTCATCGCCTCCACCGTCGTTATCCAGGGGATCTCCGGATCCTGGGTCGCAAACCGGCTGGGCCTTCGGTTGCCGACGGACCACGGCTACGTCATTGCCGGCGCCCACGCCCTCGCCCGCTCGCTTGCGCACTCCCTGCGAGAGGGGGGGCATGATGTGGCGCTGGTCGATACCAACCGGCTCCAGGCCCGTGCGGCTGAGGCCGAAGGCTTCCAGGTCGCCTGCGGGAACGCGGCGGAGGAATCGGTCTTGTTGGACGTGGACATCGAGGGGCGGCGGGCATTCCTGGCCCTCACGGCGAACCCCGGGGTCAACCTGCTGTTGGCCAACACGGTTCGGGAGCACTACCGGTGCCCCAGGGCGGCCGTCGCCATCCGGCGAGATCGTGCCGGAGTGAGGGCTCGTCGGGTCAAACACGACGGACATCAAGTCCTCTTCGGACGAGCGACGGACATCGAGGCTTGGATCGACACCCTCGAAGACGGCGAGGCGAGCACGGGAACCTGGCGCTGGGAGGGTGAGGAAGGGGACGACGCGGACAAGGCCGGAGGGCTGTTGTTCTCGTCGAGTCCTCGCCCCACGTCACGCATGCTGGCGTTGACCGTGGAGCGGGGTGGGGTTGTTT
>JAHEKK010000357.1 GCA_024638395.1 Gemmatimonadota bacterium
CCTGCTCCCACGGCGGACCCAAGCACCAATGCGGCAGTGCGAACCCTCAAACCCATGGCGGTAGCTCCCTGCCCGGAATGCACCCCGACCGGGATACCCAAGGCCGGGACTACCCGGATCTACGGGATCCGAGCAGGCCGGTCCAGGGTGGCAGCAAGCGTACCGAAGAGGCCTTCGTGGAGGCTCCGATGGACGGAAACGGGCCGTCCTGACGCCGTTTCCGCAGGGCCGGGACGCCCCACGTCGAGGGGTCCGGCAGGGGCTGTCCGTTGACAGGAGGCAACGAGGAGTGTGGCGCGGGTGCGACCCTTTGGGCGGAGCCCGTCTATGGTGGCTCCCGGGGGAGGAAATGGGGTCAGCCCCCGAACTCGCCCACGATCCAGTAGCGCCCGGGGCAGCGCTGCTGGGCCGCTGCGGCCATTTCGGCACTCAGGAGCCCGGCTGGCAAGTCCGCGACCTCACCTCCGCCGAATCGGGTGTTCTCGCCGACGCGCACCTTCTCCCGCCCGCGGGAGTCCTGGACGATCACACTCACCTTGTCCCGGACAAGTCCAAACCCGTGGGGCCAGACCACCGTATGACGGTCGGCCGTGCCTTGAAGCCTGAAGCAGCCCTGTTGATCGAGGTCCACGCGTCCCTGGTAGAGGGCCTGCAGAACGATCGATTGCGGTTCGAGCTGGGTAAGGAACAGGATCGGGGCGTCGGGCCCGAGCTCGACGGCGGTTGGACCGTGACAGCCGGGCAGGACCAGGGTCCCCACGGCCAGAGCCAGAGCGAGTGGACGCCGGCGTCTCGTCATCCGCCGGTTCTCCATGGGAACACGAGGTCCACCCGTTGGGGGGGCGGGGACATGACCGTTCTGAGGAAGCCAGCAGCCCCCCTCGTTCAGGCCCAGGGCGGAGCCTCCCCCAGAGATGCAGGCTCCACGAGAACCCGCGGAAGGGCCGGGTTGAGATGCATGAGCACGTCGTAGACGGAAGCGCCCGAGTCCTCGGCCACCGTGTTTGGATAAAGGGCCTCGTCCTCCCACCCTACGAGGGTCGCGACGTCCCCCACCTGGGCCGATGCCTCGGAGCCCAGCTCAACGATGGTGTGGCTGGCACTCACGGCGCCGATCACCGGGTGGAGGCGGCCGTTGATGAGCACCCGGGCTCCACCCACGGCGCCTCGGGGATACCCGTCCGCGTGCCCCACCGGGATTGTAGCGACCCAGGTGGGCGACTGGGCCACGAAGCTCCTTCCGTAGCTCACCGAATCGCCCGGCCGGAGCCGTTCCACGCGCACGACCCGCGCCTTGAGTGACACAGCGGGCCGGAGCTCCGCAATCCGCCGCTCCCGGCCCGCGTCACTGGGATAAGCCCCGTACAAGGCGATCCCCGGGCGCACCAGATCAAGATGGCTCTCGGGAAAGTGGAAGACGCCGTTGGAAGAGGCAGCGTGGAGGGTGCCCAGGCCGAGGCCGTCCCGACGCGTGCGTTGGACGAATCCCATGAATCGGTCCAACTGCTCCCGGTCGAACTCGGGGTCCTCGGTGAAGGCCGTGAACGCCCCGACCAGGCCCGGCAAGTCTGCCCCCCAACCCTGCAGCACGGCCGGAGCACGATGATAGGGGAGCCCCATGCGCCCCATGCCCGTATCGAGATAGAGGTGGGTCCGGGGGCGACGCCCGCTGCTTCGAGCGGCGCGGGAGATCCGGTCGGCACCGTCGTCCGTGGCGAGGACCAGATCGACACCCTGCCGCACCAACTCGGGCCCGACATCGTCTTCGAACAGACCCATGAGGAGCACCGGCTTCGTAACGCCGGCCTCCCGGAGGGCCAGGGCCGACTCGGCCTTTACGACGGCAAATCCGTGGACGATGTCCAGAGGCTCCAGGACCGACGCCACCTCCAGGAGCCCCAGTCCGTACCCGTTGTTCTTGGTCACAGCCAGGATCGGACGTCCTCCAGCCAGTCGTCCCACCACCTCGGCGTTGTGACGGATCGCGGCGGGGCTCACCTCAATCCACGGATCGAAGCGGTCGGCTGGGATCCAGGGAAGCCCACGGCCAAACCCCTCTTGCGGACGGAGGGTCGCCGCCGCGGCGGCGGAAGCGGCGAGGAACTGCCTTCGACTAAGCGCCATGAAAGAGGCTCCCGGACTGCGAGGACGTCGCCGGAGCAAGGTAAGGCGCGGGGTGCCCAGGCGCCCGTCGCCCGGCCCCGGCCTGTTCAGGACGGTCCGGACTAACGGCTCGGAGTCCGGCGCACCAACCGTTGTCGAGAAGGGGCCTGGGACCACGTCGACCCTCCGTCCCGCGACACTTCCATTCGGGCTTCGAAGGAATCAGGCTGGATGTTGATGTGGGTGAAGCGAACCATGATCTCTCCGCCCCGCGGCGTTCTTCGCGACTGACTGGTCATGACATAGGCGTCCAGGTCGCCGCTGAGGATCCAGACGTCCCCTTCCCCGCCCAGGCCGATCTCGTAGAAGCGCTCTTCCGCCACGTCGTAGAAACGAATGGTCTTCCGGACTTCGCCGTCCCTGGGGACGATAGTCGTCATCAGGACCCGCGTACCGATTAGCGGCTCCACGATGTCCACGGAATGGTCGACCCGGGCCACATTCCCGTCCGCATCCAGGAACTCGGTGGTCGAGTCCCAGGTGCCGACCAGGTAATCGAGCCGTTGCTGCGCAGCCGTCGCCGCATCTTGACCAGCGAGTCCCGCCGTGAGCGAGAGAATCACCAACCACGATAGCCCTGCCCCTCGCGCCAGTCTCATGCCAGCCTCCCCTCCCTGGTTCCACTTCACGTCGCCTGCTGCGTCGCAGGGCTCCTCAGGCGGCTCGTATCGAATCGATGCTCGTAGCCGCCTCTCGAGACACAGCCCTGGCGATGGCGGGAACGACGCCGCTCACAGCCACGATCAATGGTACGAGGATCGCCTCGACCCGCGCCATCGGGACCCTCTCGAGCCGCGCCGTATGGCTCGGGCCGGAGTAGTGGACGGGAGTGCGCGCCAGATCGCCTGCGCCACCCGCTGGCGGTAGTTTCCCTCCGACGCCTCAAGAAACGAGCGAAGGACGATCCCATGGACAAGAAAGACCGTCTCCGACGCACGGCAGTCCCACTGTCCTCCGCCGTCGTTGCGATTCTCGGAGTGGCCCTGGCGGCCCCACCGTCCGCGGCGCAATCGACGGAGTTGATCGGTAGTGACCCGGGGCTGGAGTATCTGGCAGCCGAAGTGGAGCGCCTTGCGGAGCAAGCACGAGGGACGGTGGGCGTCGCCGCCTACCACTTGGAGACCGGGCGGGGCTTCACACTGAACGGAGACGTCCGCTTTCCGATGGCGAGCACGTACAAAGTACCCATCGCCGTCCAGATCCTGTCCATGGTCGACCGGGGGGAGCTCTCCCTCCACGACATGATCGAGCTGACGGAGGACGACATCTACCTGACGGCGAGCGCCATCAGCGACCTCCTCGACGACCCCGGGGTGCAGCTGTCGATCCACAACCTCCTCGAGCTCATGCTCCAGATCAGCGACAACATCGCCACCGACGTTCTCTTCCGGGAGGCGGGTGGGGCGGCCGCCGTGACAGGACGTATGGCCGAAGCCGGGATCGAAGGGATTCGCGTCGATCGGACCACCTGGGCGCTCATCGCCAATTGGCTGGGAAGGCCCGACGTCACCGTGGAAGGCGGAATCCACCCGGACGAGTACCGGACGCTTCTGGAGGCCGAGCGGACGGACGACGATCTGGCCGGCAACAATGCGACCTTCAATGCCGACCCCCGAGACACGGCCACCCCGGCGGCCATGGCTTCCCTCCTGCGCAAGATCTGGGAGCGTGAGGTTCTTTCGGAGGAGAGCTCCCGCCTTCTGATCGACATCATGTACCGGTGCCGCACGGGCGAGGCACGGTTGAAAGGGGCTCTGCCTCCGGGTACGGCCGTTGCCCACAAGACGGGAACCATCGGTGAGACCACGAACGACGTGGGCATCATCGACCTTCCGGGTGACGCCGGACACGTGGTGACGGTGGTCTACATCAGGGAGTCCAAGCTGGAGAGCAACGCGGCCATGGAGCCGGTGATCGCCCAGATCGCTCGTGCGGTGCACGACTATTTCGTGTTCAACCCCCATGGCGCCTTCGGCTCCTAGGATGGCTGGGAATGTCCGTGTGAGGATCGGGTGGCCCGCCCAGAAACGGATCGCTCCCGTCCTCATCGCCGGCGCCGCATTTCTCGCCGCGACCATCGTGCCGAAGGCTCTGGAGGCGCAGGACCCCCTCGCCGGACTCGGGCAGTACATCATCGAGTCGATGCCAGATTGGGACTTACCCGGTCTCTCCGTTGCGGTGGTCCACGGAGATGAAGTCGTCTTTGCCGACGGGTTCGGAGTGAAGGAGCTCGGGAAGGACCATCCGGTCGGCCTGGTTCAGGCTGAAGGACCCATGGATCACGGCGCATGTAA
>JAHEKK010000358.1 GCA_024638395.1 Gemmatimonadota bacterium
GAGCACCCGCCGGTGCTCTGGATGATCGAGGAGAGTGGCGCCGAACGAATGGCCATCGACACGCTCGATGCCTCGCTCCTCGCTCGTGCGAAGGCCCTGCTTACCCGCTTGGATCTGACTGACCACGCCAAGCCAGAGCGGGCCATCAAGCACACGCCCGAGCTGGTCCTCATCCGCGAGGCCGCCCGATTCGCGGACATGGTCCTGGACCGCCTGCTGGAGGCCGGCGGAGACATCATCCGCCAGGGAGGCACCGAAGCGGATCTCCTGGCCGACTGCACCGGCCACGCGCGGGAGCGACTCACGGCCGTCCACGGCGACGCCTTCCAGGGAACCCGGACGGGAATCACCGCATCCTTGCATTCCGGGCCCCGGGCCGCTCTGCCCCACGGGTCCGTCACGAACCGGCGCCCCCTCCCCGGAGAGCCGGTCATCGCCGGCATCGGTTGTCATCTGGGAGGGTACCACGCGGAGAGCGGCGCGACCTTCGTCGTCGGCGACATCACCGCCGAGCAGCGCCGGATCATGGGCACCATGGCCGAATGCGGGCAGGCCACCGTGGAGGCGCTCCGACAACGGATGACTTGTGATCAGGTGAACGAAGCCGCCCTGGGCCCCATTCGCCAAGCCGGCATGGGAGAGGCCATCCGGCACCGCATCGGGCACGGCATGGGCGTCGAAGGCCACGAAGCCCCCTGGCTGGCGCCAGGCGACAGCACGCCGGTAGAAGCGGGAATGGTGTTTTCCTGCGAACCCGGCATCTACCGGCCTGGTGTCGACGGATGGCGCACGATCGACACGCTGCTGGTTGGACCCGATCAAGTCGAGCGGGCGAGCTCGTTCCAGGGGACACACCCGCCCGAGGGTCGGATTCTACCTGTCTGAGGGCCTTTGAGTGACGCCAGGATTCGCGGCGGGAGGCCACCCATGGCATCATAGGGAGACGTGCGACCCGGTCCCCCCGCGCATCGGAGTTCTTCCGCTGCTACGTAGCGGGCGAAAGGGTCATCAACGTGCCAAACATGCGCCGGGGGTACTGCAGAGGTGTTCAGGTCAAAGTGGCTGGCGGCGCTGCTCATGATCACCTCCGCCTGCGCCGCCGGGACGTCGGAGGAGGGCTTGGGGGACGTGGAAGCCGCCCTCGACGGCCACTCCGCCTCTTCACTCGCGGCTCATGTCGAAGCGTTGGCCCACGATTCGATGCGGGGCCGGGATACGGGTGATCCGGGCTACGAGATGGCGCGGGACTACGTTGCGGAGCAGATGGCCGCTCTCGGACTCCTGCCCATGGCAGGCGGTTCCTATCTGCAGCCCTTCGGACTGCTGGAACAGGTCCGGGACACCGGAAGCTGGATCGAGATCGACGGCGAGCGAACACCGTTTCCGGACGTCCGGGTGGCGCCGGATTGGCTCGGTCGGTCCCCCGAGGTGACCGGTCCCGGGGTCTACGTGGGAAATGCCCTCGTGGCGGAGGCGGCGACGGAGATCGACTTGACGGGGGCGGTGGCCCTCGTCCTGGCAGGGGCCCCGGTCGGGCTGGCCGACGATCCCGAGGTCGCCCTTCGGGAACGGGCCGAGGTGGAGCTGGCGCTCGCCGCCGGCGCCGTCGCCGTAGTCGTGCTCGACACCCTGGCGAGCCCCACCGCCTGGCGCGCCGGAGCGACACCTCGGCGCCCCACCCGCGCCCTCGCGAACGGGAGCACGGTCACCCCACGGCCTGATGCGGTCTTGGGCCCGGACGCATCACGAGCTCTCCTGGATCGGTGGGCTCGGAGCGCAGACAGTCCTGACGACACGATCCGATCCGTGGGGCTCGTCACCATTCGGAGGGCCCACGAGACTCGAAGAGGCGAGAGCTGGAACGTCGGAGGCGTGCTCGAGGGCTCGGACCCGACCGTCGCGGAGGAGGTGGTGGTCTTCACCGCACACCTGGACCACGTGGGCATCGGAGCCCCCGACCAGGCGGGAGACTCCATTTATAACGGCGCCCATGACAACGCTCTGGGTGTCGCGAAAGTGCTGGCGGCGGCCGAAGTCCTGGTGCGCCTGCAGCCACGGCGCTCCATCCTCTTCCTCGCCGTGGGTGCCGAGGAGTCCGGCCTGCTGGGGTCACTCTTCTACCTCGTGAACCCGGTGTTCCCTCTCGAGGCCACCGTCGCCGCCATCAATCACGATGGAGGACTCATGGGGGCCCGCCACGACGACGTATTGGCCTGGGGACCCACATTCTCCACCGTGGAGGCCGACGTGGACTGGGCAGCCACCGCCACCGGTCTGACCTACAATCGGGAACGCAAGCCGCCGTTCACGCCCTCCGCCGGGCTTCTGCACCGTTCCGATCACACACCGTTCCTGATGGCCGGTATCCCGTCGGTCTACCTGATGCCGGGGTTCAGTCGGGGAGGAGATCCAAGCGCGGGCCAAGAGGCGTGGGCCCGGTACCTGGCGGGCGTCCACCACCGCCAGGCCGACGACCCGGACCCAGCGGCTACGTACGAATCGGCGCAGGCACTTACGGCCATGTCGGTCCGTTTGGCATGGCGACTAGCCAACGCCGAGACGATGCCCATCACCCACGATTGGGCGCCGGTGGCAAAGAAACGACAAAGGCCCAACGGTCGATTCTTCAACCAGGACTGAGGGCCAATTTTCTGATTCACCCAAGGGTAGAACGCCCACAGCCCGAGCGACCTCTGGGTAGTCCACGCGTTTTCACGGCTCAGAAGTGGGGGAAGTGGCAGCCCAACCGGAATCCACGGCCGCCACGTCGCGCCGGGCGCTGAAGATTGCGTACAATCAGGATTCCGGCGGGTGCCGGTCGGAGGCCACTACCATCAGGGGGAACCGGCGGCATCCTTCGAACACATGACCCCGGCGCCCGAGTCGACCCCGGCCGTGCGCACCCCAACACGAGGAGAAATCCGGAGCATGCCCGAACCGGCAGCGTGGCGCTATCAGAAGATCACCAAGCCCATGTTCGACCTTCCGACCGAACACGTCGTGCTCACGGGCCGGGTGCTGACCATGGCCCAGGAATCCGTCGACGGGCGGCCGGTCTCGTCGGCTCCGATCGAGGAAGGATTCGTCGAGCTCAAGGACGGCAGGATCTTCGCGGTGGGCCCCCGTGCGGAAATGAATCCGGGATCCGCGCCCGTCGAGGAGACGGGCGGGACCCTCATGCCGGGCCTCATCAACAGTCACGCCCATCTGAATTGGGACGGCATCCACGATCTGGCCCGCCAATCCATGGACGACCCCCGTCCCATCTCCGCCTTCAAGGCCGCGGGCAACATGCTCAAAAGCCTGAGGGCGGGAGTCACCCTGGTGCGGGACCTGGGATTCCACGAGATGAACCTCTTCTCCAAGCAGGCGGTGGAGCAGGGCATCTTCCCCGGGCCGAGGCTCAAAGTCTGCGGCGCGGCCATCATCCAGACGGGAGGCCACACCTACTGGGTATGCCGACGAGATGCGGCGGGCCGTGCGGGAACAGGTGCGGGGCGGCGCCGACCTCATCAAGATCATGGCCTGCCACGACACCCTGGAGTTCACCGACGAGGAGCTCACCGCCGTCATCGACGAGACCCACCGGAACGGCCTCACCATTACCGCCCACGCCACCTACGACGCGTGCATAGAGCGGGTCGCCCGCTTCGGCGTGGACTGTATCGAGCACGGCGGCTCCATGTCGGAGTCCACCATTGCCATCCTTCTGGAAAAGGGGATTCCGATCGTCACGACTTTCGCCCCCCTGGTGCAGCAGAGCCAACCCGAGGTTGCCCGGCGATTCGGGATCCCGGAATGGAAGATCGAGGAGCGTAAGAAGGCGGTGGCCAATCCCACTCGATTCGAGGGTCTCGTCAGCGCGGCTCGAGCGGGCGTCCACATCGCTTTCGGAACCGACGCGGGAAGCCCCGCCGTGGAACACGACGTCATTGCACCGGAGCTTGCCTTCATGGTGTCCGTGGGCGTGTGTAGCGACAACATGGACGCCCTCGCGGCCATCACCGTCCGGGGAGCACGGGTCAACCGCATGGAGGAGGAGCTGGGCACCCTCGAAGTGGGGAAAGCCGCCGATCTCATCGTGGTCGACGGCCGACCTGACGAGGACCTTCGGGCTCTCGAGAGGGTGACCACCACCTTCGTCGGGGGACGGAGGATGCACGGATGAGCCTACTCACATCACGACTGGCTCCCCGCATCGTCGAAGAGGACGGCGCTTTCCGCACCCGCATGCTTTCCATCGCCGCCGGGCTCACCGATGTGATCGCACTCGGGCGGGGTGATCCCGACTTCCACACGCCCAAGCACATCGTGGATGCGGCGAAAGCCGCGCTGGACGCCAACCAGCACCACTACACCGGTCCGACCGGCATCCTCCCACTCCGGGAGGCCATCGCCACCGACCTGACGTCGCGCTACGGCCTCGACTACGGACCGGAGGAGATCGTGGTGACC
>JAHEKK010000359.1 GCA_024638395.1 Gemmatimonadota bacterium
TCGGGTGCGGGCACCGCGAGATGGTGGCTGCTGCGCTCGAGCGACACGGTGTGAGTGTGGAGCCGGCTGGCGAAACGCTTCTCGTTTTCACGGATGACTACCAGAACCCCGAGTTGGCGGAGGTCGATGCGGATTGCCGGTCCGACGGAAGGCCCTGGATTCTTGCCCGCCTCTCCGGGGCCACGGCGTGGATTGGACCGCTGTTCGTGCCGGGAGAAACGGGGTGCTGGCACTGTCTCGAGCAACGACTCCGGGGCAACCGGCCGCTCGAGGAGTTGGTCCAGCACCGGACCGGCGCGGCCCGGGCCCCAGTCGTCGCCCGTGCGGCGGTGCAGGCCTCCCTGGAGGCCGCCCTGGGCGTGCTGATGGGCCATTTGGTCTCATCGCTGGGGACGGGCGATTCACCAGGTTTGCGTGGATGCGTCACCACGATGAATCCGGCCACCTTGGAGTTCGGGACTCATCGTCTGGAGCGACGCCCCCAATGCCCCAGCTGCGGCGACCCCGATCTCTATGGGCGTAGCCTGGAGGCTGGGCTAGAGCTCCAGGACGACAGCGTCGTAGTCTCGGACGACGGGGGCTACCGAGTGGTCGACATCCAGGAAACCGTTCGGCGCTTCCAAGAGCTGGTCAGCCCGATCACGGGCGTAGTCCGGGACGTTCGGCGGGTCGAGATCGGAGGCCGATCTCCGGTGCGGCTCTACGTGGCCAGCCACGCCGGGCCGGCGCTGTCCCATCCCCGCGCCCGCTTCTACGGCATCGCCGGGGAGTCGGGTGCGGGTGGGAAAGGGCTCACCGACCTGCAAGCCCGGGCGAGCGCCCTGGGCGAGGCCATCGAGCGGGCGTCTGGCGTTTTTCAAGGCGACGAGGTTTCCGCACGCGCGTCGTACGAACAGCTAGCCGACCGCGCTATCCATCCCAACGAATGCATGCTGTTCAGCGATCGACAGTACAGTGATCGCGACCGTGGTCGGACCAGACCGGGGGGCATGAATGCCGTACCGTACCGATTCGACCCCTCCGTCGAGTTGGATTGGACATCCGTGTGGTCGCTGACCGAGAGACGCCACAAGTACCTGACCACCCAGTACCTCTACTTCGCTCATCCCGGGCCCGTGGAGCACACGTTCTCGTTCGCTGACTCCAACGGCAACGCGGCCGGTAACACGATGGAAGAGGCTGTTCTCCAGGGCCTCCTCGAGGTCATCGAGCGGGATGCGGTCTCGCTCTGGTGGTACAACCGACTCCGGATGCCCTCCTTCGACCTGTCTGGATTCGAGGAGCCGAGGGTGCGGACGCTGCTGAGCTACTACGAATCCCTCGGGCGCGAGGTCTTCGCCCTGGACCTGACGACCGACCTGGGTATCCCCGTGGTTGCAGTCGTGTCCCGGGTCGTGGCGGGAGGGCCTGAACAGATCCTGGTCGGCTTCGGCTGCCACCTGGACCCTGGGATCGCCGTCGCCAGAGCGCTGACCGAGATGAACCAGGTCCTGGCTATTCTGGAGCGGCTCGACGCCAGCCGAGGACGCCTACCACCCGACCTGCTGGAGTGGCTCACCAGCGCGCACCTGGCGGATCACCCCTATCTCGCTCCCGACCCTGGAAGGACGCATCCGCTCGGTTTCCTCGAAGCGCTTCCATCCGGAATCATGGACCACATCGACGAGTGCCGGCGTTCCATCGAAGCCGCTGGGTTGGAGGTCCTGGTGCTCAACCAGACCAGGCCCGACTTGAGAATCCCCGTCGTAAAGGTCATTGTGCCCGGGCTCAGACACTTCTGGGCGCGCTTCGGGCCAGGACGTCTCTACGACGTCCCGGTGGCAATGGGGTTGCTGGACCAACCTCGAGCGGAAGAGGGCCTTAACCCACTGCCGATGTTCCTGTGAGGGCGACCCACCACCGCTGGCCTAGGAGGCACCGTGTCGGACCAGGACCCCAGAGAAGCCGCCTACATCACGCTGATGAAGAGAGCGTGGAAGAACGATGGCGACAACGACGTCATGAGGGCCCTTCTTTCCGGTGACCAGGGCAAGATCCACCAGTGCTTCAAGGACGTGGGCTTGGATGTCGGCGATGACGTCACGTTGAACGTCTCCAAGGGTTCCAAGACCAAGCGCCAGATCGTGATTCCGCCCAAGGTCTACGTGGATGCCGGAGGCGACGACCCCGCAGGGAAGTGCTACGGACCCCTCTGCCTGGTGCTGTCCGGCCCGTTCTAGTCGGCTTCAGGGAAGTGGTTGGGCAAGACGCAGCCACCTCCGAGACCTGACAAGATGGGTTCGATAACGCTCGAGTTCGCGCCGGGTGTCGATCTCGAGGGCGGGCCGACCACGTGCCGTATTCGGAGCCCGACATGGTCGTTGAGGCTCGAGGATTTCGGCGAGGACACCCTCGAGGCCCTTCGGCAGCTGAAGTCGGGGAAGTCGACGGAGGGGGAGATCTTGGCACGCCTCAGGGGTTCGACCAACTCGGCGCCCAGCACGGTGGGCTCGTGGTTCGCTCTCCTGGACGCGCTCCAGGTGCGAGGGGGCGTTGCGTGTACGCTCAGCGAGGGGACTGAGCCACTTTTCAGATGGGTGCCTGCGCCGAACGGACCGAGATCCTCCCAGAACGGGACGGCCGGAAACCGGCCGGTTGCCCTGTCGCAGTATGCCCTACTCCGCCCCTCGGGCGGGCGATGGATCCTGAAGTCACCCTTGGGGGCGGCCGCAGTTGACGTCTTCGATCCCCGCGTGGTGGCCTTGTTGGGACACCTGACGTCACCGACGACGCCGGCGGAGCTCCCCGCGGGGGAACTGGCCCTTTCCGCTGATTCCGTCACATCTACGGTGTCGGTGCTCCTCCAGCTTGGTCTGCTGGTTGGTGAGGGGGTGGCCGAAGGGCAGGCGGCTGCGGCCGGCTGGCGTCCTGCCGACTTCGCGTTCCATGCCTCCAGCGGAATCGAGTCACCAGCGCGCCCGGATTGGTCGAACGGCAGTGCGGCCCCCGCATCGCCTCCGGCGCCGGTACTGCACCCGACAGGCGGTGAACCGACGCTACGGTTCCCCGCGCCGGATCCCGAAGGGGCCTCGGGACGTGCTATGACCCTTCACGAGGCCCTGGAAGGGAGGACATCGATCCGTGAGTACGACGATGCGAGCCCGATCGGCCTGGAGGACCTCGGCGAGCTCTTCCACCTTTGCCTTCGGGTCACGCGCATGGTGGACGGGGACGGTAGTGCTCGGTACGCCCATAGCCACCGGCCCTACCCCAGCGGGGGAGCCCTCTACCCGCTCGAGATCTATCCTGTAGTGCGGCTTTGTCGAGGTCTCGCAGGGGGTGTGTACCACTACGACCCCCTCCTTCACGCTTTGAGGCACCGGAGAGATCTGGACCCGCGAATGGACCGCGCCCTCTCGTGGGCCGCGGCTGCCATGGGAGGAGGAGCTGAGCCTCAGGTGCTGCTGGTCATCGGTGCCCGCCCTGCCCGCGTGTTCTGGAAGTACCGCTCGATTGGCTACGCGCTCATCCTCAAAGAAGTCGGCGCTGTGATGCAGACCTTGTACCTGGGAGCTCATTCCATTGGGCTGGCGCCGTGCGCGATCGGCGCCGGCGACGGGCTTCTACTGCCCGGCGTCACGGACGTGGGGTTCGACCCCGGCGAGATCTCCGTTGGTGGGTTCTGTCTCGGATCCTCAAACTCCTGATCAGGACGGCTCACGTGCGAAAGTCCAAAGACATACCCATGGACCGAAGAGGGCTTCCCACAAAGAGGATGGTGTCTTTTGTCTCCGTGCTCGTGGCTGGTTGCGCCCACACCGGGGGAGTGATCCCTCCGGATCCTGTCGATGTCCGGGACCATGCGCCTGCAATCGTCTCGGTTAGCGACTACCTTCGCGCCGAGTCCTTCCTGGGTTGGAACGCTGCCCACCTCGTCGATGGGCTGGCACTACTGGACGGGCAGGAGCGCGTTGTCCAAGCCAACTGGATCAATCCGTTGGGAGGGACCGACGACCGATTCTGGTACGCAGTGCAGAGATCGGGGGCGCGGAGGTTCGTGTTCGTCGATCCTGCGGCCGACAGCAGCGGGCCGGCTTTCGATCACGCGGCCGTTGCGGAGTCCATGTGGCGGTTGAATCAGATGCTTCCGGGGGCGGTTCGCATCACGGCAGACAACCTACCCATAAGCACGTTCACCTACGGACGCGACACCGCAAACACGCGCCTCCCGGACCTCTCCCGCATCCGATTCTATGACACCACGGCGGACCAGGATCTCTGGGAATGCAACCTGCGGCCGGTGGATTGCGGGAAGGTGTTTGGCTTTCAGCCGCCGCCGGACCGTGTCCTTTCGCCGGACCGACGAAATACCGCCGTTGTCCATGATGGCAACCTCTGGGTTGTAAGTCAGAGGGACTCCGTCATGGCGGATACGACCATCAGCGTACTCGATTCCATCCATGCCACGACGGACGG
>JAHEKK010000360.1 GCA_024638395.1 Gemmatimonadota bacterium
GGGCGAGGCCGGGTCCTCCCAGGTCAGCCAGCGCGATCAGGGGGTCGAGCCGGAGGGCGGCCCTGGCGTCTACGAGGAGGTGTAGGCGTGGAATGGGACGCGAAGAGCGCCTCCCGGGGGTGTGCGCTACCCGTTCACTCGAAGCGGTCACCGACTGCCGCCCCTCGCCCCTGCACCCATTGCACGGCCGTCATGCGTCGCTTCCCGGGCGTCTGCACTTCGCCCAACGCGACCTCCCCGATGCCCGTCGCAACCACCAGACCCCGCTTCGGGTCGGCCACCACGACCTCCCCGGCCTCTCCTACCTCGCCACCGTCCGACACGGTGGGACAGAAGAGCTTGATCGGCTGCCCGGCCAAGGTGGACCAGGCTCCGGGAACGTCGTCCATGCCACGGATGAAATCAGAGACCGCCGGAGCGTCCTGATTCCAATCGATCCGGGCCGTCTCCCGGTCGACCTTGGGGGCGTAGGTGGCGGCGCGATGATCCTGCTCGACCTCTACCGCGGTACCTGCTTCCAGCATGGTCAGGGTCTCGATCATGGCCATGGCGCCGAGTTCGGCCAGGCGGGGACTCAAGGTCCGATAGCTGTCAGCCGGCGTGATCCGGAGCTTCTCCTGGATGAGAACGGGCCCCGCATCCATCGCCTCGGCCATGCGCATGACGCTGACTCCCGTTTCCTGGTCGCCTCGAACGAGGGCCCAGTTGATGGGTGCGGCCCCACGGAGACGGGGTAGGAGGGACGCGTGGACGTTGAAGGACCCGACGGCGGGCACCTCGAGGACCTCGGGCTTCAAGATGTGGCCGTAGGCGACCACCACCGACACCTCCGGGGCGAAGGCCAGGATCTGGGAGAGGAACTCGTCGCCTCGCGGACGGTCCGGCGTGAGCACCGGGTAACCCTCGGCCTCCGCGAGGGCCCGGACCGGTGAGGGAGCCGTCTTGCGGCCTCGCCCCTTCGGCCGGTCGGGCTGCGTTACGACGCCGACCACGTGATGACCCTCGTCCTCCAGGGCGTCCAAGGTGGGGAGGGCAAACGCGGGGGTCCCCCAGAAAAGGACCCTCATGCTCCGTCAGCCGCCGTGACCCGTGACTTGCGCCAACGCCGGAGGGCCAGGTCGCGCTTCAGGGTTGTGAGTCGGTCCAGGAACAGTACGCCGTCGAGGTGATCCAGCTCGTGTTGGAGGGCCCGGGCAAGCAGCCCCGATGCGTCGATCTTCACGGTTTCGCCATCGGGTGAAAGAGCCTCGATCACGACCTGGGAGGGTCGCACGACGGATTCCTCGATCCCGGGAATGCTCAGGCAGCCCTCCACGCCCTTCTCGGTTTCCTTGCTCGCCTCGACGACCCGTGGGTTGATCAGGGCGAGGACGTGACGCTCATCCTCGTCTTCGTCGTGGGGAACGTCCAGCACGGTGATGCGTTGGGATATGCCGACCTGTGGCGCAGCCAGCCCTACACCATCGGCGTGGTACATCGTGTCGAACATGTCGCGGACGAGGGAACGGACATCGTCGGTGATCTCCTCAACCGGATCGGCCTCCCGGCGCAGGACCGGGGCCCCGAGCATCTCGATCTTGAGAATCACCTGCGCGTCCTTCCCTACTCTTCTGCGTCGGTGAGCTTCCGGGCGATGTGTCCCCGGTCGACCACCAGGCGCGTGTTCTCTGCCGTCTTGATTGTGAGCTCCTGCTCGCCGGCGCGGACGACCTGGCCGATGATTCCACCGTTCGTCATTACCCTGTCGCCCTTCCCGATCGCCTTGAGCATCTCCTTGTGCCGCTGCTGTTCCCTCCGCTGCGGACGAATGAGAATGAAGTAGAAGATCGCGAAGAAGAGCAGCAGCTGGACCAGGAAGATCGTAGCCGAGTTACCACCTTCTCGGGGGGCGAGAAGGATCGCGAGTGAAGCCAGGGGAATAGCGCTCAAGAGACGGTGTTCTCCGTTGTCATTCGTGACTCCCGCCGGAGCCTGTCCGGCTGGCCCGGAACCGTTCCAACCAGGCACGGGACCACATTGTAAAGGTTCCTTCTCCGATTCGTAACCGCGCCTGCTGCGCCAGTGAAATCAGGAAGGCCAGGTTGTGAATCGAGATGAGTCGGTGGCCCAACCGCTCACCGGCGACCACCAGATGGCGGATATACGCCCGATCATACCGCTGGCAGGCGTAGCACCCGCAATCGGGATCAATGGGCCTCCGGTCCAACCGGAAACGAGCCCCCTTCAGGTTCACCTGCCCCTCGCCGCTCGTCCATGCGGTCCCGTGGCGGGCGTTCCTCGTGGGCGCCACACAATCGAACATGTCACAACCCCGTGAAATCGCCTCCAGAAGGTCGTCGGGGTAGCCGACGCCCATGAGGTACCTCGGGCGTTCGGCGGGAAGGGCGCTGTCCAGCAGCTCGAGGATCCTCCACATGTCAGGCTTCGCCTCTCCGACCGAAAGGCCGCCGATCCCGTACCCGGACCAGTCGCCCATGGCGACCACGTCCGCCGCGTGTTGCCTACGAAGGTCGTCGTAGACGTTCCCCTGAAGCACCGGAAAGAGGGCCTGGAGGGACCGTCCCTCCGCCGCCGTGTCCTCGAACCGTGCCTGGCAGCGGGCCAACCAGGAGAGGGTCCGTTGGTTGGCCCGTTCCGCACCGGCCCGGTCCACGCCCCCGGGCGGGCATTCGTCAAAGGCCATGATGACGTCCGCTCCGATCCGGCGTTCGAGATCGATCACGGCCTCGGGTGTGAAGTGGTGCCGGCTCCCGTCGATGTGGCTCTGGAACGTGACGCCGTCGTCGGTGATCTCGTTGATGTGGGCCAGGGAGAACACCTGGAAGCCGCCCGAGTCCGTAAGAATCGGACCGTCCCACCGCATGAATGCGTGGATCCCGCCGAGTGCCTCCACCACTTCTACGCCCGGCCGTAGATAAAGGTGGTAGGTGTTGGCCAGGATCATGGACGCCCCGCTATCGAACAGTTCCTCCGGGGATACTCCCTTCACGGTGCCCAACGTACCGACGGGCATGAACGCCGGCGTGAGAACGGGTCCGTGGGGCGTGTGGAAGGTCCCTGCCCTGGCCCCGTCCGCCGTTGCGTCGACCGAAAAGGAGAACGGGGCAGGTCCGTCCACAATCGAGGGGTTCACGGCAGCAGGACCATGGCGTCGCCGTAGGAGAAGAACCGGTACTCCCGGGCCACCGCTTCGGCATACGCACGACGCATCAACGCGGTTCCGGCAAATGCCGACACGAGCATCAGCAGGGTGGAACGGGGAAGGTGGAAGTTCGTCAGGAGCCCGTCCACTACCCGGAAGTCGTACGGGGGGCGAATGAAGAGGTCCGTCTCACCGGTCCCCGGGGCCACGCGCCTTCCGTCCACGGCCGTACTCTCCAGGGTCCTCACGACGGTCGTGCCGACGGCCCAGACGCGGCCACCCCTCTCTCGGCACCGGTCCACGGCCTCCGCGGTCTCCTCGGCAACCCAGTACCGCTCGCTGTGCATCTCGTGCTCCGCTGGATCCTCCGCCTCGACGGTCCGGAAAGTGCCGACGCCCACGTGTAGGGTGACGGCGGACCACTCCACACCGCGATCCGCCAATCGGTCGAGGAAGGACTCCGTCAGATGGAGGCCGGCGGTGGGGGCGGCGACGGAGCCATCGTGTACCGCATACACGGTCTGATAGCGCTCTCGGTCGGAGGCCTCGTCGTCGCGGCGCAGGTAGGGAGGCAGGGGCACTCGACCGTACCGCTCGAGTGCCTGGTCCACGGGCAGTCCCGTATGGAGGCGTACGAGGCGCGTGCCCCCGGCCAGGGAGTCCACGACCTCCACGGCGAGGTCCGGGGACACTTCCACGAGGCGGCCGGGCTTCAGCTTCCCTCCCGGCCGGACCATGGCTCGCCAGAGGCGCTCGTCAGTCCCATCTCCCGCCCTGGCCAGGAGGAGTACTTCGGCGTTCGCACCTGAGGGCTTCCTTCCGAGTAGCCGAGCCGGGATGACACGCGTGTCGTTCCCCACGACCAGGTCGCCCTCCTGCAGATAGTCCAGGAAGTCGGGGAATCGTGCGTGGGACACCCTTTCGGCCCCCCGGTCGACAACCATCAGCCTGGAGGACTCGCGCTCCTCAGCCGGGTACCGGGCGATCAACGCCTCCGGAAGGCGGTAGTCGAAGTCCGCCGTGGCAAGGGGCCGGGCCCTGGTCATGAGGCCTTGCGGCAAGGCGTCAAGCGAAGAGGCTGGACTGAGGCCCCTGGCCGCCCTCGAGATCGGTGGGTACCGAGTAGCCAAAACGCTCGTAGGCCTTTCGGTGGGCCATTCGCCCCCTGGGGCTCCGGACCAGGAACCCCTCCTGAATCAGGAAGGGCTCGTAGACCTCTTCGAGGGTGTTGGCATCCTCACCGAGGGCGACGGCCAGCGAGTTCAGGCCCACGGGGCCCCCGTCGAACTGCTCGATGAGGGTCTTGAGAATGC
>JAHEKK010000361.1 GCA_024638395.1 Gemmatimonadota bacterium
GCCGCTCCGGGAACGGAATAAGGAGCGGCGGGAGGGATACGAGGCCCACGCGGCCCAGCGGCTCAGAGCAGGGTTCCAGGGACCGCGTGCCCTGCGGCAGGCCATTATCGCCCGCGAGGTCCTGGGACCTCCCCTTGCCCTCCGGGACCCCGTCGATGAGGACTTCAGGACCGGGGGCCCCTAGCGCCACTGCCTCTACCACCGGCGCCGAGCCTTTCGACCTGGCAGAAGAGGGAGGGAGAGGCTCCCTACCCCCTACATGGCTCCCGTCGCCAGCTTTCGCAGGACCGTGTGCAGGATGCCGCCGTTCCGGTAGTACTCGACGTCCACGTCCGAGTCCAGTCGCACATCGGCCTTGAACGTGGTTTCGGGGCCGTCCTGACGGCGAGCGGTCACGTGGACCTCTCCTCCGGCTACGAGTCCTCGCTCGATGCCGGAGATGTCGTAGGACTCGCTCCCGTCCAGGCCGAGGGCCGCAGCCCCTTCGCCGGGCTTGAACTGCAGGGGCAGGACGCCCATGCCCACGAGGTTGGAGCGGTGGATCCGCTCGTAGCTCTCGGCGATGACCGCCTTCACACCCAACAGAAGCGTCCCCTTGGCCGCCCAGTCCCGGGAGCTTCCGGCTCCGTATTCCGTTCCGGCCAATACGATCAGGGGCGTGCCGGCTTCCTGATAGCGCATCGAGGCGTCGAAGATCGTCGTCGTTTCGCCGGTGGGGAAATGGACGGTGTACCCTCCCTCCTTCTCTTCCAGGAGGAGGTTCCTCATCCGGATATTGCCGAACGTCCCCCTCATCATCACCTCGTGGTTCCCTCGCCGGGATCCGAAGGTGTTGAAGTGGACGGGTGTCACGCCTTTTTCCTGGAGATACTGGCCCGCGGGCTCTCCCTTGGGAATCGCCCCGGCGGGAGAGATGTGGTCGGTGGTCACCGTGTTGCCGAGAAGCGCCAGGACGCGGGCGTTCACGATGTTCGCCACGGGCGGCACGTCCGTGCCCATGCCCTGGAAGAACGGGGGATTCCGGATGTAGGTGGACTCCGGGTCCCACTCGTAGAGGTTCCCCTCCTCAGGGAGAGGGAGGGCCTTCCAATGGTCGTCTCCCTGGAACACCTCTCCGTAGCGCTCTCGGAACATCTCGGGCTTCAGGGATCGGCTGATGGTGTCCCGGATTTCTTCCGGTCTGGGCCACAGGTCGGCGAGGAATACGGGTTTGCCATGGCCGTCGCGCCCAAGGGGCTCATTGTACAGATCGATGTCGATCCGGCCGGCGAGTGCGAAGGCCACGACCAGGATGGGTGAGGCGAGGTAGTTGGCCCGCACCAGGGGGTGGATCCGAGCCTCGAAGTTGCGGTTCCCGGACAGGATCGACGCCACGACCAGTCCGTGCTTGGCGACGGCGTCGTTGATGGCCTCGGGCAGAGGGCCGCTGTTGCCGATGCACGTGGTGCACCCGTACCCCACCACCTGGAAGCGCAGCTCGTCCAGGTACCGCGTGAGACCCGCGGCGTTCAGGTAGTCCGTGACAACCTTGGAGCCCGGGGCCATGCTCGTCTTGACCCAGGGCTTGACCTGCATTCCCCGTTCCCGCGCCTTCTTGGCCAGGAGTCCCGCGCCGACCATGACGGAAGGGTTGGAGGTGTTGGTGCAGCTCGTGATGGCGGCGACCACGATCGTGCCGTCGCCGACCTCACAGGTCTCGCCGTCAACGACGACCTCGACCTTCCGGCGAGTCCCCGTGGCTACGGCGGTGCCGCCGTCGCCTTCGGACGCCAGGTCGAATCCGGCGGGCACGAGAGAAGGGAGGGAGGCCGGGAAGGCGCGGCCGATGTCCGAAAGGGCGATCCGGTCCTGGGGCCGTTTGGGGCCGGCGAGGCTGGGTTCGATCGTGGAGAGATCCAGCTCGAGCGTGGACGTGAACTCGGGATCCGGCGTGTCGTCCGTTCGGAAGAGGCCCTGCTCCTTGCAGATGCGCTCGACCCGCTCCACCAGAGCGGGATCCCGGCCCGTGCCCTCGAGATAGCGCAGGGCCCCGTCGTCGACGGGGAAGAAGCCGATCGTGGCCCCGTATTCGGGAGACATGTTGGCGAGGGTGGCCTTGTCGGGCAGGCTGAGGGCCGAAAGGCCGGATCCGAAGTACTCCACGAACCTGCCAACCACCCCGTGAGCCCTGAGCATCTCCGTCACCCGCAGCACCAGGTCGGTGGCCGTGGCACCCTCGGGGAGGGCACCGGTGAACTTCACCCCGACCACTTCGGGCAGGAGCATGTAGTAGGGTTGTCCCAGCAGGACCGCTTCGGCTTCGATGCCGCCCACGCCCCACCCCACCACACCGAGGCCGTTGATCATCGTCGTGTGGGAATCGGTGCCGACCAGAGTGTCCGGGTAGGCGAGAGATACGCCGCCTTCCTGGCGGCGATGGATGACCGACGCCAGATACTCGAGGTTCACCTGATGCACGATGCCCGTGCCAGGCGGTACGACACGGAAGTTCTCGAAGGCCTCCTGGGCCCAGCGGAGGAGGGCGTATCGCTCCCGATTCCGCTCGAATTCCATGGCGACGTTCTTCTCGAACGCGTACTCGGATCCGAAGTAGTCCACCTGCACCGAGTGGTCGATCACCAGGTCCGCGGGGACGAGGGGGTTGATGCGCTGTGGATCGCCCCCCATGTCCTTGAGTCCGTTTCGCATGGAAGCCAGGTCGACCACGGCCGGCACCCCGGTGAAGTCCTGGAGCACCACCCTGGAGGGCATGAACGGAACGTCACCCTCAGGGTTTGCGGCACTCCAGTTCGCCACCGTGGCCACGTGGTCGGGCGTGACGTAGCCGCCGCCGGCCGAGCGGAGGGCGTTCTCGAGGAGAATCCGGATCGAGAACGGGAGCCGGTCGAGGGACACGATGCCCTGTTCCTCCAACGCTCCGAGCCGGTAGAAGGAGGTGGGGCCTTCCTGCAGGTCTACGCTCGTCAGGGCGCCGAGGGGGTCGGTCAGATGGGCCGGCAAGGGACTCTCCGCGGTGTCGGTTCTGGAGGTGGGATCGGCCTTCTACGATAGCGCAGGCCCCAAGTGAACCAAAGGCGCCGCGCCCCCCTCCAATCCGTCCGTCGAAGAGCCCCCTCTCAGCGGATCGTTACCCCGAATCCCACTTCGTAGTAGGCGTGCCGGTTCTCCCGCGCCACGACCCCGTTCACGGTGTTCATGTCGTAGGTGCCCACGTTCCAGTTTCCGAAGGCGGCAAGGGCCACCATGGCATGCACGGGGAGCTTGATTCCGCCTCCGAGGCTGTAGCCGATTCCCTTGCCCTTGGCCCTCAGGATCTCCGGGTCCGCGCCCTGGGCCGGCTCCTCGATGTCCTGGAATCCCCAGGCGAACCCAGTGCCCGCCTTGACCCAGGCGTACCCCACCTGGTACGAGGCCGTGACCGAGGCGTTGCCCAGCATGGTGGACAGCGAAGTCGGGGTCGGAGCGCCCGTGCTGTCTGCCGCTACGGGGGTTCCGGGTCGCCCCCTCATCCAGACGCTCACGTCGAGCCCGAGGGCCAGGCCGGCGCCCAGAGGCCGCCCGACGCTCAGATGGCCGGTGAAGCTCTCGTTGTCCAATGGGCTGGCGCAGAGGGAGCAGCCGTCTCTGCGGGCGCCGTAGCCGACGCCCAGGGTAGCGAAGAACGGAAGCGTGGGCTCCTCCACCTCCGCCTCGGCGGCGGCCGACGCTGCGGAGACGACACTATCCGGCGCCGTCGCAGGGGGTGCCTGAGCCCGGACGGGGTCCGCGCCCACGCCTAGAACCCCCAGGCATAGAGCCACGGCGACCGAAGGCCTACGCAGAGTCGAACCAGCTCGAAAGGTCATGGTCCTCACGGATCGGCAGCGAGGGCAGGGGGTCCTGGAGGGGTCGCCCCCCAGGGCCGGGGCACAAGCGTCACGGGTTCTTCGACACCCGGGGGTCCGTAGTTGAGGAGATCGGCGTCGTTGCCGGAAAGGCGGGGGCGTCGCAGGGCGAGGGGAGGACCGATAGTTTGTCCCCCGATCCCCAGCCTCAGACCACCTCCGGACTCTCCCAAACCCATGACCCACACCACCCGCTCTCGCACCATTCGCTCCAGCGCCCTTGCACGGCTCCTTCCCGCGGGGGTCTTCCTACTCCTTGTGGGATGTGGTGGGAGCGGGTCCGCCGGCGGCGCCGGGTCCGCCGACGCCGGACCCCTGGACGTCGTCCTGGAGAACGGACGGGTCGTGGACGGTACGGGGGCGGCGTGGTTCTACGGCGACGTAGGCATCCGGGGGGACCGGATCGCTGCGGTGACGCCGGCCGGGGGGCTGGCGGGCCGGGAGGCAGCGAGCCGCGTGGACGCAACGGGTAAGGTGGTCTCGCCCGGGTTCATCGACATCCAATCCCATTCGAGGGGCCCCTTCCTGAGCGGTGACGGCAGAGTGCTCGGCAAGATCACCCAGGGCA
>JAHEKK010000362.1:0-3539 GCA_024638395.1 Gemmatimonadota bacterium
CCTTCCGGAGGCGGTCCTTCACGGCCAGGTCCACCGCCGCGCTGGAGCCCGAAGTGGGGAATCCCGGTCGGCTGACCTGCGGAAGATCCAGAACCTCCGGGGGGTAGTCGCACTCGTGGGATCTCCCGGCCAGAGCGTTCCGGAAGCCCAGGGCGCAGACGATCTCTGTGCCCGAAGCCAGGAGTGATACGACCCTCATGGACCCTCCGGTCCCGGTTCAGGTCAGTTTGTCGAGCGCTCGCGCTTCACCCGGTTCAGGCCGGTGTCCAGGGGTTGACCCCGAACACCGGCCGGCCGGCAGGCTAGCGGGCGGGTTCCATGCGAACCACGCGGGACGGCGCCTCGTCCCGGGCGTCCAGCGCCAGGTAGATGAGGCCGTCGGGGCCCTGCCGCACGTCTCTAATGCGTCCGAGGGTACGATGGACCACGTCCTCACTGGCCACCACCTCGTTCCCCTCTACGGTGAGGCGAACGACCTTCTCACCCGACAGACCTCCGGCGAAGAGGTTCCCCCGCCACTCGGGAAACCGGTCCCCGGTGTAGAACATGAGGCCGCTCACGCCAATGGAAGGCACCCAGATGTGGGCAGGCTGCTCCATGCCCTCCTGATGGGTCCCGTGGTGGATGTTCTCACCGCTTCTGTAGTTGACTCCGTACCCGATGACGGGCCAGCCGTAGTTGGCGCCGGGCTGGGGGACATTGACTTCGTCACCGCCCTGGGGGCCGTGCTCCGTGATCCAGGGTTGGCCGGTCTCGGGGTGGATGGCCAGGCCCTGGGAGTTTCGGTGTCCGTAGCTCCAGATCTCGGGCCTCCCGGTGGCCTGTCCCGCGAACGGGTTGTCGTCGGGGATCCGGCCGTCGTCGTGGAGGCGGTTCAGGGTACCGTGGTGATTGGTGACGTCCTGGGCGGGGTGGGCGGCCAGTTCCTGGGGCGAGCCCGTGGGGGCTATCTGCCGGTCGCCCACAGTGATGAAGAGATAGCCGTCGGGGTCGAAGGCCAGACGGGAGCCGTAGTGGCCGGGCCGTCCTTCGGACACCGCCTCGAAGATCTCGTCGGTCACGGTGAAGCGGTCGTTCTCGAAGGTTCCGCGCACGACCGCGGTCGTGGCTGGAGTCCCCTCACCCGCCGGCTTGGAGAAGCTCAGGTAGATCAGGCGGTTGTTCGCGAAGTCGGGGTGGGGTACGACGTCGAGGAGACCGCCTTGGCCCTGAAAGAGCACTTCCGGGACGCCGGGCACCGGGTCGGGCAGGAGCTCGCCGCCCCTGACGATACGCAGGCGTCCGGGCCGTTCGGTGACGAGCATGTCGCCGCCGGGCAGGAACGCCAGGGACCAGGGGTGGATCAGACCGTCGGCGACGGTAACGAGTCGGTAATCGTGAAG
The DNA here is from genome assembly GCA_024638395.1 of Gemmatimonadota bacterium. GTDB lineage: Bacteria > Gemmatimonadota > Gemmatimonadetes > Longimicrobiales > Gaopeijiaceae > JAHEKK01. The sequence goes on from JAHEKK010000362.1 coordinate 1,383, forward strand.
GGCGGTGCGGTGGACCTGTGCGTCCGCCCCTTCCGCAGGAATGAGGATCAGGCCGGCGACTGCGGCGGCCATCAACGTGCGAGGCATGGAGACTCCTTCGTGGGACCGGTTCCGGAAAGCCGTATGACTTCGACCTCAGGTATAGTCGAGCAGTCATTATAGGGTTCCCGGGCGAGCCGCCCCAGCCCTGGCGACCTCGGAGGCCCTGGCGCCTCGGGCGGCGCGCAGCCCCTGGGCGATCACGGAGGCGTGATCAGCGACCAGTAGGTGTCGATGTCGAAGTTGACCGGGTTCACCTGGTAGTACTGGTTCTTCACGAAGTACCCCGTCGTGGGGAAGTAGGGCGGGGGGGCCTCGGCGCCGCACTGATCGTAGGAATACCGTTTCAGGTAGCCCGTGCCGGACCCCGTTCCCACGGCGCCCCGGGTGCGCTGTATGATGCCTCCGGTCAGCCGCAGACAGCTCCGGCCCCAGGAGGTCACGTCGCACGGTTCGGTCCAGGTGGGTCCCTCGTCGTAGTTCTCCACGGTGAAGACGTCGAGGGCGAGAACGATCCCGTGGAAGAACTCGCTGGGGGTTTCGTCAAAGCTCCGGGGCGTGTCCCACCAACTGTCGCCTGACGTGGGCACCGACGTGTTGACGGCGTTGTCGGCCACCACCACGTCGTCTCCCGAAAAGATCCCCAGAATGTCCGTACACGCCCGGTTGGGATCGCCCGGATCCGTGGCGTACACATAGTCGTCGGCGAGAATGATGTCGTTGGTGGCGGCCACCGTGATCCGGCCCCGGACCACGCCGGAAATGGCCACTTTGCCGTCCACCATGATCACGCCCTTGAAGTTGGGATTCATGGGCCGGTTGATGGGGTGGAGGAACTGGGCATACGTGGCGCCGACCCGGCTCACGAGAGCCGTATCCGGCGTAGCGCCCCAGGGAAGCCACGCGCCCCCATAGGCGTCGGTGACCTGGAAGGTGTCTGCCGGAAAGTTGAGCCGGTCGTCGCCGCCCAGAAGGCAGCGGCGATTGGGGCTGGCCGCGGCGCTGCCCCACCCGCCGGCGTCGGGATCGAGGCCGAGGCGCCATTCGTTCATGGTGTAGAAGGTCCCGTCGGACGCGGGGGCTCCACAGCTGTTGGAGTACTGGATGTCGGTACCCGCCCCGCCCCAGTTGCTCTCTTCGGCGGTAACGTGCTCCGGATCAACCGTGTTCCGGTAGACCTTGATGAAGCCTTCGTCCACGTCCGTGACGTCACCGTCGAGGTTCATGTCGATGGCCACGAACTCGATTCGCATGGTCGTTTCGCCATGCCCCTGTGTGTCGTCGTTGATGAAGTGGGTGTTCCCAGCCTGGGCCTGCACCCGGAGGTTGTTCAGGTCCGCCGTGCTCGGCATGGCGATGGGGGAGACGTATTCCTCGTAGCCCTGGTTGAACGTCCCGTAGTCAGCGTCCTGGACGTCCTGGCCCGTGCGAACCGTGCCGTGGAACGTGGCCCCGGAGGACCAGATGCGGATGGGCGAGTTGGAATGGACCGGCCCCCAGATGGCGTCGCCTCCACCGAAGCGGATGTTGGACGGCTCCACGTCGGTGAAGTAGGCGTACTTGGCGAAGCTCTCCTGGTTGATCTGCTGCCGCCGGATGACGCGGCCGCCGCCGTCGTCACGGACCACGGTCACGATGGATCCGAATACGCCGTACTGTCCGGACGTCACGCCTGAGGGACCCACGTAGGTCCAGCGGCGGACACCAGGGACGGCCGATCCATCAGGACCGGTCACCTGCACACCGTTCTCCAGCGTGTCGAAGCCGTTCGCCGGATAGAGGCTGTTGTCGGCGTTGACCATCGCCCTCGCGAGCTCGAGGCCCGAACTGGCCGCGTTCTCGAGAATGCTCGACCGTTCGTAGTAGCGGGTCACCAGCATGTGGTTGGACCCGACCACCGCGGCGCCGGTGATGAGCGCCCCGACGACGAGGACCACGAGGAGGGTCACCGCCATGGCGATCCCCTGCCGGTTTCCCAGAGTCGGCTCAGACGTCTTCATGATATGCCTCCCCTAGGGGATCACGGCGTTCAGGGAGGTGATGCCACTCGACAGGGCAGGCGTGCAGTCCTGGGCGGCCACCCGGTATTGGTACGTTGTGGCCGTGTCCACCTCTGCA
>JAHEKK010000362.1:3549-4443 GCA_024638395.1 Gemmatimonadota bacterium
CGATCGTCACGTTCCGGCGCCAGATCACATATCTCTGCACGTCGTTTTCCCCACCCCCCTCGTCCACGGACGCCGGCCACACGAGGGTGACGATGGGGTCTCCGGACACATCGACTCCGGGGGTGGCCGTGAAGGCGCCGGTCAGGATGGGGCCGTCACCGCACGTCTGGATCTGCCGCATCCCCGCGTTGGGCATGGAGAGGATGCGACTCATTTCGGAAATCCGTTCGTTCTCTTCGCCAAGGCCGTTCGTGGAGCGCATGCTCACCCGCACCGCCCGGATCGAATCCGCCAGGAAATCATCGGCGTTCAGGGGGAGGTCGGCGCCGGCCAGGGAGTCGAGCTGGGTCGCGGCGCTGGGATAGGCCCGGTGGATGAAGTACCGGAAGAACGGATCCCCGTTGCTCGGCCTCAGGAGGTTCCGGGTGACCACCTCGAAGGCTCCGCCGTTTACGCTGCGGCCGAGGACGTAGTCGTCGGTGCGGGGCGTCGAGGTGTCCTGCCAGAGCCCGTATTGGATCAGCTCGGCGGGGGCCGGCGTGCCGACCCCGTTGGTAAACGCCGTTGCGGGCCAGGTGAACGCCGTCAGGGGTACGGTGACGGCTGAAGCCGGTGAGGTGACCTGGCCCGTGGGAGCGTCGGGGTCGTAGTAGACGGCGAAAGGGTCGCCGGCAGCGTTGGTGACCAGGTCGGCGTTGAAGGCGATGGTGCTGTCGTTGGCGTAGACCACGCCGGGCTGTCCGGGCACCAGGTTCGAGCCCAGGGTGGGGACGTCGGTCCCCAACATCTGCATGGCGAAGTGGAGGTTGGTGAGAGACGTCATGCGTTGGGACCCGATGTCGAAGGACCGGTTCTGGGCCGTCATGAAGCCCAGCGCCCCCGCCACGATGATGC
>JAHEKK010000363.1:0-3885 GCA_024638395.1 Gemmatimonadota bacterium
GCTGTGGGCGTGGCTCCTCTCACTATTCCGACCGGAATCTGACGATGAACCCAGAGATGATCCTGGCCGTGACGGGGTGGGCCATCGCGCTCTACGCCGTGGGGCTGTGGCGGGGCGCAGAGGCCCGGATACTCCTCCTGGAGCGCCTGACCGGCACCGGGCCACCGCAGGCCGGAAGGCCGGTGACGGTGAAGCGTCAGGTGCCCGAGGAGACAACCGCGCTGCAACGGGCCGAAGGCGAGGCGCTCGCCCAGGAGATCATGGCCATGGCAGCGGAGGAGGGCGCAAGCGTGAGTCCTGACGCAGCCAGGAAGGAGGCCGCGAGGTTGCTCGCCCAGGTGGAGACGTGGGCCCCATGACCGAGGCGAGACTCACGGCCAGGGAGCGCGAAGTCTGCGAGGGGATTGCAGATGGGAAGACGGTCCGCAGCATCGCCTCGGACATGGGCATCAGCGAACGCACCGTCACCAACTACATCACCAGCGTGGCCAGACTGATCCCCGGAGAGGCCCCGCCGATGCGGAGAATCATGCGGTGGTGGTTGACGAAAGACGGGTCACAAGTGGATCTCACCGGGTAATTTCGCTGGATTGACCCAACGGGGACGGGCCTTCTCTATGTGGCCATGCCCCGAATCGTCCGCGCAGAGCAGGCTTTCAAGAAAGTCCCGCCCGTCCGGCCCTCGGCCTTCGAGGCCGATGACCGCGACCAAGAGCGCATCGACTGGGTACGCCAACTGTGGCATGACCAGGACGATCTCCTCGCCCAGCGCGATCGTCAGATCGAGGAGAACCTCCGCATGCTGGCGGGGCAGCAGTGGACGGTTTACTCCCGCCTCCTCGGTCGCTTCGTCGACATCACCCACTACCTGACCGACAAGGAACGGGCGTGGCGTCAGCGGCCGGTGGTGAACCGGCTCCTGCTCTGGTACATGCTGACGTTCGCCAGGATGACGGAGAATCCTCCGGTCATCTCCTTCCAGGCCGCCACCGGCGACTGGACCAGCATGGACCTCGCAGAGGTCATGGACCCCGTGTTCAAGACGCTCTGGCAAGAGACGGACATGCTGGAGCTGATCCAGTGGATCGTGGGGTGGATGATTCCGGGGGGAGAGGCGTACTGGCAGACCCGCGTCGACCCGAACCTGGGCGACATCGTAGAGTGGCGCGGCCCCGCCGTCCTCTCCCTGGAGGACGAGGACGGTGTGGTCATCGAGCGCGTCATCCCCGACGCGCCGTTCGATCGAGACGGGAACCCTCTGATCGAGGCCCAGCCCAACGGCGAGTGGGAGGTCAGCGGCAAAGCCTTCCAGGAACGCGAAGGCGGGCTCGTCATGGAGCCCCTCTCGCCCCTCCAGTGCCGTGGCCAGTGGGGCAACGGGATCCCGTGGGCGAAGAAGCGCATCCACATGGTCCGCACGTTCCTGACCCCGGAGGAGGTGTTCGACGCCTACGGGGTCGACGTGAAGCCGGAAGTGAAGGGCGAGGAGTCCAACCGGATCAACGAGCTTCGGAAGGTCCAGTTCGGAACCGGATTCTTCGGGGCTACCGAGTCAGGCTTTGAGGGCCTCGCCTCCCACGACAAGGAAGGGGCCGAGGGCTACGTCGACATCATCCAGATGTGGCATGCCCCGTCCAACTTCCCCGGCATGGAGGGCGGCACGTTCGAGCAACCGGGAGGCCGCCTGACGGCTGTCACCCGCACGATGGTGCTCCGCGACGGTGTCCGGCCGGCCAACTTCAAGTACACGTCCCCCGTCCGTCGGGCGAGCTTCGTTCACGTCCCCGGCCGCCCCTCCGGCACGACGCCCCAGGAAGCCCAGAACCCCATCCAGCGAGCGTTCAACAAGGGCTGGGCCCAGGTCCTGGAGCACCGGAACCTCTCGGCCAACCCGATCGGGATGTACGACAAGTCGCAGGGGATCAGCGACGACGACATCACGAACGAGCCGGGGCTCCTCCTGGGCGTGAACCGGAAGGCGGGCAACAGCGCCCCGCCGATCGAGTACGTGAAGCCCCCACCACTCGGTGAGGACGTGTACCGGACGCAGCTCCTGCTCAAGAGCGAGATGCAGGACCTGGGGCAGATCGAGGGCTCAGAGGGTCGAGCCCCGACGCACGACGCCTCTGGGGAGCTGGTGAAGGAGCTTCGCTTCAACGCCGACCGCTACATCGGCCCCACGCAGGCTCGACTCGCCCTCTCCCTGGCCCGCACGGCCGAGGACTGGATGGCGATCCTGCCGACGATCTGGCCCGAGGAGAAGCTCGTCGCGTACACGGGGGAGCAGAACATCCTCCGCACGGTGACGGTCCAGCGGGAGCTGTTCGTCAGCGGCAAGGTCAAGGTCATCCCCGACATCGAGTCCATGCTCCCCGAGGGTCGCGGCGAGCGCGAGACGCGCGTGTTCCGGCTCTGGGCCGAGGGCATGCTGGGGGACGCCCTGGACCCGCAGACGCAGCGTAGGGCCCTGGAGATGCTCCGTATGCCGCACATGGCGCGGGCGCTCCTCCCCGGCGGCCAGGACGCGATCATGGCCGAGAAGGAGAACGGGATGCTGGCTCGAGGTACGCCGGCAGCCGAGATCGCGATCCTACCCTGGCAGGACCACGATGAGCACCTCCGCGTCCACGAGGAGTTCATGAAGTCCCCGGCCTTCCAGGACCTCCCCGTAGAGATCCAGCAGCAGTTCATGAACCACTGGATGGAGACGCGCGAGGGTCGCCTCCGCGCGATGGCGCAGCTCGCCCATGAGGAGGCGCAGCTCCAGGCGTCCATGCAGTTGGCTCAGTTGGGTGCCGCCGTACAGGCGGGCCTTCCGATTCTTCCTGCCGCCCCGGAGGAGCCGGGTCCGCAGGGCGAACCCGAAGCGCCACCGGCAGAAGTGGCATAGGAGACACGATGGCTGTTGAGGAACCCACCACGATCGAGACTCCCGTCGAGACGGTCACACCGGAGCTCGACAACACGTCGATCGCGGACAGCATCCAGGCGGGCCGTGAGGCCCTCGCCTCCGGGAAATCGCTCGATGACTTCATCCAGGAGCATTCCGCGTCTGCGGAGCCAGAACCGGAAAGCCCGGTGGTGGAGGGGGAAGAAGCGCCCGAAGCCGAAGCGACGGAGACCCCCGCCGCCGAAGTGGAAGACGGGACGGAGGAAGCGCCCGAGGAGCCTGTGGCGGTCGGGGAGGAGACTGCGGACGAGGTGGAGGCTGGGGGGGGCCTCGAATCCGAATCGATCGTAGTCGAGATCCCCGGCCGTCAGATCGGGGACACGGAGGAGTGGGAGGTCGAGACGGAGGCCCAGGCAGACCGCCTGCGCCAGTTGACCAACGGGTACATGCGCGGCAACGAGATCCGCGAGGCCCGCCGCGACATCGCCGCCAAGGAAGACGAGGTCGCCCACATCGAGGAGCGCCTCACCGTCGATCCTGGCAGCTTCATCCTGGATAAGGTGCATCCCGAGACCCGCGTCGAGGTCGCCAGGGCCCTCCTGGCCGATGACACGGTCTGGAACGCCCTCCAGGAGCAGATCCGCGAGTTCTCGATCGACCCCGAGGATCGCCTCAAGTTCGCCCAGCAGGAGAAGGCCACGCGGGAGGCGGCCGCCACGAAGCGCGAGGATCGGTACCGCCGCCACGTCCAGGGCCGGAAGGCCGCCTCGCAGCTCATGAGCCGCGTGGAGGACAACTACATCAAGCCCAGCGGCCTCCCGGATGACCGGGCCGACCGCTTCTACATGGCCGCCAAGGCCGTCGTCGCTGACCTGGTCCAGCAGAAGCAGACCTTCAACCTCAGCGACGAAGACATCACCACCGCAGTCCGGAACCGCGATGCCGTCCGGCCGGGCGAAGAACCAGCGATCCTGAAAGTCCTTCTCGATACGGAA
>JAHEKK010000363.1:3895-4443 GCA_024638395.1 Gemmatimonadota bacterium
CACTGAGAGACGAGGGCCTCCTCGATCGCTTCGGCATCGACGAGGGAGCCGGCCAGAAGCCCGCTCGTTCCCGTGCCTCTCTCCGCGTCCCGACCGAGCAGGCTCCGGACGTAGAGACGGCGCGCGGCACCGGGGACCGCCTCAAACAAGCCAGCAAACGGCGTCGAGATGCGTCGGCTGTTGCCCCCGCGGGAGCCGGGGCACCGCCGGCCGGCACGGAGCTGAAGCGCGTCACCAGCGTCAAAGACCGAATCGCGGATGGCCGAAAGCGCGGACTCGCCGCGCTCCTCGGTCCCTGATTCACCACGCAGGGAGCGAACATGCAGCACGCGAACCGCTCTGCGCGGGTCGTCTTTGCACTGCTCGCCGTGGCCGCGCTCCTGGGGCTTCTGCCACAGGCCGCGATGGCCTCTGGACTCCTGGTCTTCATGGGCGACGTGACGGATCTCGTCGATCTGAACGCCGCCATGAAGGTCATCTTCGAGGACTCGGTCTTCGATAACACGGTCCATGACTCCGAGCTGCTCGACATCTTCGAGCAGGACGAC
>JAHEKK010000364.1 GCA_024638395.1 Gemmatimonadota bacterium
ACGGGCCAGGTACCGGCTCGACGTCAGGAACAGCGTAGACCCTTCCTCGCCGAATGCCACATTTGCCGTAGCAACGTCCGTTCGGATGGTGCCCAGATGCGTCCCGTCTGGTTGAATGACCCAAACGCCGCCCGGGCCCGTGGCAAACAGCCGGCCGGAGCGGTCTACTTTCAGGCCATCGGGAAGGCCCGGGTTGTCTGAACCCACTGAGGGGGTGGCATCCAGAAGGAGTCGACGCCCGGTTGCGGTCCCGTCATCCAGCAGATCATAGGCCACCCACACAGCCTCCTCAGGATCTGAGTTTGCAACGTAGAGGATCTTTCCATCCGGCGACAACGCGATGCCGTTCGGGCGCGACAGCGTCGAGTCAATCAGCGACAGCTGTCCACCCGGACTTCGCCGAAAGACCCCGCTGAACGTCAATTCAGCCTCCTGCGGAGACGGCAGCCCGTAGGGCGGGTCCGTGAAATACAGCGTTCCGTCGGGGGCAAGAACCAGATCGTTGGGGCTGTTGAACGCTTGGCCCTGATATGCGTCGGTGACCGTCTCGAAGTCCGGCGATGGATCGTCCCAGGGCGAGCGCAGCCGAGCCACCCGCCGGTCGCCGTGCTGGGCAAGAACCAGTCTGCCACCTGAATCCAGCACCAATCCGTTTGAACCCTGGCCTGCGCCTTCTTCACCGGTGTATCCGGAGGGCGTCAGCCAAGGCTCGGTAGTCCCTCGGGGGCTCCAACGATATATCGTGTTTTCAGGTACGTCTGAGAACAGCAAGCCGAACCGCTCACTCACCCAGACCGGGCCTTCGGCCCAGGCGTAGCCTTCAGACAGAACCTCCACACGCTCGGCCCCGTCCATCACCTCGTCGAACGCCGGGTGGAGCGGAACGGGGTGGCCGATTGTCCGGGCCGGCAGAGATCCGCCATCCGGGGCCTTTGCCGAGCGGTTCTCACACCCGGCCAAAAAGGCGACGACGGCGAGAGATGCCGCCAGCGCAAGAAACTGGACACGCGCTCCGAGCGGGTTGCTACCGCGCACCCAAAACGCGCTCAAGAAGGACTGCGATGAGCTGGCATAGCGTGCGCTGCTGTCCCAATCAGCGTTTTGGTCAGGAGCCGCCCGCAATCTCAGCGTACACGGTCATCTCTCCCTCGTTGTTGAAGGCAACTACCTGATAATCCTGATAGTCAGAGGGATCTCCCTGCTCCATTCCGGGGGAGCCGATGGGCATTCCCGGGACTGCAATTCCCCTGATGCTGGGCTGCTCTGCGAGCATCCTGGAAATCTGCTCAGCAGGTACGTGCCCCTCAACAACATATCCGGCTATCGTGGCCGTGTGGCAGGACCGGAGGGACGGAAGCACCCCTTCACGGTCCTTGACCGGCATGACGTTCGGCATGTCCTGGACTTCCACATCATATCCCGCCTCCTTCATATGATCAATCCAGGCGTTGCAACAGCCACAGGTAGGGCTCTTGTAGACAATCATCTTTGTGGACGCGGAAGCATCGGAAGGCACTCCGATGGCTAGGTACCCAACAAGGCCCAGCAGCAGGACGGCGCCGGCGATAACGAAACGTGAGGACATGGTGACTGTGTTTTTACTGCGACAGAAGGCGTTCGGCCCTAGCTTGTTCATATACCTCATCGTCGCGCCGGATCCCTGATCCATCCCCATGCATCGATTCTTTCTCGCAGCCTTTCTGGTCGTTGCAGGCTGTTCCTCTTCAGGAGGTCCGCCCGAGCCCTGGTCATCCGCTACGCTGGTTCAGCAAACCACTGGAAGTCAGGCCCGACTTCAGGCAGTAAGCGCTCCGTCATCCTCCGTGGTGTGGGTGAGTGGCAATCAGGGCACTTTCGGCCGGTCTGTTGACGGTGGGCAAACCTGGCAGATGGGGCAGGTGGCAGGTGCAGAGTCCCTGGAGTTCCGTGATGTGCACGCACTGGATGCGGACTATGCCTTTTTGATGACCACGGGCTTGAGTGAGAGCTCCAGGATCTACCGGACCACGGACGCAGGATTGAGTTGGACCGAGGTCTATCGGGTCAGTGAAGCGGCGGGTTTCTTTGACTGCATGTCCTTCTGGGATGGGCAGACCGGCATCGTGTTCAGCGACGCTCCGGACTCGGACTTCATGCTCATGAAGACCGTCGACGGAGGTGACACTTGGTCGCGGGTTGACCCGGACGCATTGGAGGACGCCCACGCCAACGAAGGCGCATTCGCGTCCAGCGGAACCTGTCTGGTCACCGGCGCGGACGGCCGCGCCTGGTTCGGAACGGGCGCATCGGGAATCGACACCCGCGTGTACCGCACCACCGACTACGGTCAGTCCTGGGCGGCCACCCGATCGCCAATTCCCTCCACCAGCGGCACCTCGGGCATCTTTACCCTCAGTTTCCTCAACGCCACGGACGGTATGGCGCTTGGCGGGGAATACACTCGGCCGGACAGTACGTACGGGCATACCGCGCTCACATTTGACGGGGGAGCCACCTGGGAAATGGGCGGAGATACGGGCCTCGGAGGCTCTGTGTTCGGGTCCGCCTTTGTCCCCGGCGCCCCCACGCCCACCGCCCTGGCGGTTGCCCCCACCGGATCATCCTGGACCACGGACGGCGGGCGTACGTGGTCCATGCTCGATGCAGAAAACTACTGGGCCGTTGGTGCCAGTCCGGACGGGGCTGCCTGGGCCGTGGGGCCTGGCGGGCGCGTCGCGATGCTGCAGGTCTCCGAATCGGGCCCTTGATACACCTGGACACATGCGATTTCTCTTCCTTGGTGCTCTGGCGTTGTCGGCCATGACGGCTTCCGGACAGGACCTTCGCGGCGACCGTTTCGTGGGCCATCCGTTTGCCACCCGTTCCCCCGTGGTGGCGACCAACGGGATGGCGGCCACGAGTCAGCCGCTGGCCTCCGCCGTCGCGATTGACATCCTGAAGGCCGGCGGCTCGGCCGTGGATGCCGCCATCGCGGCCAACGCCGTGCTCGGCCTGATGGAGCCAACCGGGTGCGGAATCGGCGGTGATCTCTTTGCCATCGTCTGGGATCCAGAAACGCGGGACGTCCTCGGACTCAACGCCTCCGGGCGGGCCCCGATGGGCCAGTCTCTGGATGATCTCCAGAATCGGCTTGGGACGCGCAGTTCCATCCCACAGTTCGGCAGCCTTTCGGTATCCGTGCCTGGAGCGGTCGACGGCTGGTTCGAGCTCCATGAGCGATTCGGCACCCTGTCCATGGAAGACGTGCTGGCACCGGCCATTGGCTACGCCGAGGAAGGCTTCCCCCTCTCGCAGGTGATCGCCCACTACTGGAACATGAACTTCGAGCGGTACGCCCGCAATGAAGACGACATCGAGGACCTGGCCAACCTGCGGGCGACATTTGCACCGGAAGGCGTGATTCCAGGACACGGAGACGTGTTTCGGAATCCGGACCTCGCGAACACCTATCGGCAGATAGCGGAAGGGGGACGCGAGGCGTTCTACACCGGAGCCATCGCGCAGACCATCGATTCCTACATGAGGAGGCTCGGAGGACCGCTCCGCGCTGAAGACCTGGCCGCGCATCAATCGGAATGGGTGGAGCCCATGTCCGTGGACTACCGCGGCTTCACTGTCTGGGAACTGCCCCCGAACGGACAGGGCATTGCCGCTCTTCAGATGCTGAACATCCTGGAGGGTTTTGATATTGGCGCGATGGGCTTTGGGTCTGCCGACTACCTGCACGTCCAGACTGAAGCCAAGAAGCTCGTGTTTGAGGACCGCGCGCGGTTCTATGCGGATACCGACTTCTACGATGCTCCCCTCCAGGAACTGCTCTCCAAGGAGTACGGCGCTCGCCGACGCTCCTTGATCCGGATGGAGACGGCGCTCCAGGACGTGAACGCCGGCGACCCCACGCTGGAGTCAGGAGACACCATTTACCTGACGGTGGCCGACGGCAACGGCATGATGGTCTCGCTGATCCAGAGCAACTACGCCGGAATGGGCAGCGGACTGATGCCTGACGGGCTGGGCTTCGTACTTCAGAATCGGGGCGCCCTGTTCAACACGGATCCGGACCACCCCAACGCGTACGCGCCAGGTAAACGGCCATTCCATACCATCATCCCGGCGTTCGTGAGCCAGGGAGATCAGCCCTTCCTGAGTTTCGGGCTGATGGGCGGTGCCATGCAGCCGCAGGGTCACGCCCAGATCATCGCAAACCTGGTGGACTTTGGGATGAACGTCCAGGAGGCCGGGGACGCCGCCCGGTACCGGCACAGCGGGAGCAGCCAGCCAACGGGCTCTTCGATGAGAAACGGCGGGGTGCTGGTACTCGAATCAGGCTTCAGTCCCGATGTGTTGGAAGCGCTGAGGCGGCGGGGACACAACGCACGGTTTGGCGAGGGCGACGAAGGAATGGGTGGTTATCAGGCCATCCGCTGGGATCCC
>JAHEKK010000365.1 GCA_024638395.1 Gemmatimonadota bacterium
TGACGGGATTCCAGCTCACTGGGGGGAAGGCCTCGGGATGGGGGGTGCGGCCGGGCAAGGGAGCCGCCGGGCCCCCGTTACCTTAGCGCGGAGCTTCGGTCGGGCGCAAACCCCTCTCTACAACGTCTCAGCCGTCGCCTGGGGCGAGGTGGATCCCCAGGTCAAAGCCATGGATTTCTCTGGTCAACGCATGATCTCTTCTCCATACTTGACCCCCCTGACGAGGCCACGGCCGACCCTGGCGGACGAGCGTGGACGCGCCCGGGCAGCCGGAAGCCCGAACCGCCATCGCAGGACGAGGAAGCCAACATCCCGCCCATGAGTCAGATCAAGCACTGTCCAGACTGCGAAAAGCCCGTCGAGGCGTCGGCGCCGGCTTGCGTGCATTGCGGTGCGGATCTGAGCTGGTCCTCCAGGGGGGGCGAGGCCTGGCTTGCACTGCAGGACCGGCTGTCCCGGGCGTCCGCGGACAAATACGAGGTGCAACGCCTCATCGGGTACGGCGGCATGGCGGGGGTCTATCTCGCCCGGGATACCCAGCTCAACCGGTACGTGGCGCTCAAGCTGATTTCTCCGGGGTTGGTCCTGGACCCCCGCATGGTTCGCCGGTTCTTCCAAGAGGCTCAGACGATGGCCCAGTTGAGCCATCGTCACATTGTGCCCATCTACGACATCCGGGAGCGGGACGACCTGGTGTACATGGTGATGCGGTACGTCCCGGGCCGCACCCTGGCCGATGTTGTCGCCGATGCGGGGGAACCTCTCGATCCAGACCTCGTCGCCACGTGGATGGCTCAGATCGCGGCGGCCCTGGCCCACGCCCACACTCGTTCCATTGCGGTCATCCACCGGGACATCAAGCCGTCCAACATTCTATTGGATGAGAACGGCGACGCGCTTCTCACCGACTTCGGAATCGCCAAGATCCAAGGCGAATCCAACCTGACGCGGACCGGGCACTTGATCGGAACTCCGGCCTACATGAGTCCGGAACAGTGCCAGGGTCGGGAGCTCACGTCCGCGTCCGACCAGTACTCTCTCGGCACCGTAGCATACGAGCTCCTCGCCGGGGTCCCTCCGTTCCAGGGGCCCACCCTGATGATTCTCCAGGCCCACTCAAGCAGTGAAGCGCCCCGCCTCCTGGACAGCAGGCCGGAATGCCCGAAGCCTCTGGCCGACGTGGTCGAACGGATGCTCGCCAAGTCGCCCGACGACCGGTGGCCCGACATGGCCGCCCTGTCCCGGGAATTCGCGCAGGTCATCCGGGCTGCGGTATCGCCCGGCACGCTGGTCACGTGGGCGAAGAGGGTACATAAGGTCATGATCCCTGCGTCCGCGGATCGCGTGACCCTGGGTACCGAGGAACGCCTCGAAGCCCGCATCCTGGATCAAGACGGCCATGAAATCGGAGGGCGACGCGTCCTCTGGTCCTCGACCAACGAGCAGGTCGCACAAGTCTCCCCCGATGGCGTCGTCGTCGGAGCCGGGCTGGGATCTGCCGTGATCGTTGCGCGTAGCGGACACGCGGTGACGACTCTGGAAATCCAGGTCCTCCCCGCCTCGGTCTCCCACATCGTGGTTTCTCCCCCGTCGGTCGAGATGCAGACGGGAGAGGCGCGACAGCTCAGCGTTACGTGCTACGCCCGTTCCGGCGAGTCCCTTTCGGCTTCCACGACGTACCGGTCGGACCGGAGCGACCTGGTCACCGTCGGACCGGACGGCACCCTGGAGGCCCACGCTCCGGGCGAGGCAATGATTACCGTCTCCGCGGGCGGCCTGGATCAAACGGTACCGGTCCGGGTCGAGGCGGCGACCGTCGCCACCATCGCGGCATCGGTGGCGCGACTGGAGCTCACCCCCGGCCAGGAGACGACGGTCCCCGTCGAGGTCGTCGGTCAGGACGGAAGGGTCCAGGAGAATACGGCGCTGTGGTGGTCCTCGTCGGACCCGGCGGTGGCCCTCGTTTCGGGGAATGGACGGGTGCAAGCGGTCGGCCCGGGCGAGGCCCTGCTGACCGCGTCGGCGGGTACGACTTCGACGACGATCCACCTCGTCGTCCGGCCGGCCGCCGGGCCCACGGTCGGGATCGGGGCCGGGGCCGTCCACTCACCGGCGCCGTCCCACCCGGGCGCAACAGAGATCTTCACCGGAGGTGGGCCCGCCGGACACGGCGCCCCGGCCCCACCGGCGGTCGAGGAAGCCCCCAGGTCTACCCAAGCTCCCCCAGCCGTTTCCGCTTCAGGACCCCCTCGCCACTACGTCCCACAGGGCCAGGGTGGACCGCCCCCGGAGGACCCGGGTACGAGACGCCTGCCTCCCGCGGCGCAGTGGGGCGCTCTCGCGGCCCTAGGCGTATTCTTCGTCCTGTTCCTGGGTCGCTGGGCCCTCTCCGGCGGAGGGGAAAGCGACTCCGGGTTCACGCTGGGCCCGGCCGATACGACCCTGGTGGCCGGGCAAGCCTTCCAGGTTCGCCTGGCCGGCACCGGAGTCCTGGCGGAGGGGTCCGTCCAGTGGGCGTCTTCCGACAATTCGGTTGCCACGGTCACCTCGACGGGCCTCACAAGGGCCCGCACGCCGGGCACGGCCCAGATCTCGGTCCGCGTCCCCGGAGTCGCGTCCTCACCCTCCATCGTGGTGAACGTGGTGCCTACGGGAACTTCCGGCCGCCCGGTGATTCTCGGTCCCCTCGAGGTCGCTCTCGGCGATGGGCCGGCCACGTACCGACTTCAGGCCGGCGACGGCGGAAACCTCGATGAGGGCGACGTTACCTGGTCCGTGGACCGCGGGGACCTGGCCGCGGTGTCGCCGTCGGGGGAACTGACGGGCCGGGCTCCCGGCACCGTACAGATCACGGCCACAGTTGACGGTGAGAGGGTCAGCGAGCGGGTGGAGATCGTTGCGGAACCCGAGGAGCGTGTGACCTTCAGGAACATCGAGATCGCTCGTGTCCCATCACGCGTCACCGAAGGCACGACCATCCGCCCGGTCGCTTCCCTCATCGACCAGGGCGGTCAACGTCACGACGCCGGGAGCCTCTCCTGGACGTCGACCAATTCCGGCGTTCTCCGCCAAACCGGTCCTGCCAGCTTTGAGGCCTCCGCTCCCGGCGAGGCCGCTCTGGAGGTCTACTCTCCCCGGGCGGGCATCCGCCGGTCCGTCAGCGTAATCGTCGCTGCGGCGCCGGCGCCCGTCGACAACCGACCGGAACGTGAGCCCGACCCGCCGCCCCCCGACCCTGCTCCGGCACGAGTCCGGATCTCGCCCCGTGACCAAGAAGTGGGCTCAGGGGAATCCCGCTCGCTGTCCGCGGCTGTCTTGAATGCGGCGGGAACCCCCGTGTCCGGAACACCGGTTCAGTGGTCCTCCGCGAACGCTTCGGTCGCCACCGTGACAGCTCAGGGCCGCCTTACCGGACAGGGGGCCGGCTCCACCCACGTCGTCGCGCAGGCGGGCGGCATCCGCGACAGCATCCTTGTCCGGGTCGCCGTCGCCGCACCGAGCTCCGACGATGCCCTGCGGTCGGCAAACGCCTGCGCCGAGCTCATTCGAGCGGGAGATGACGGCGCCCTTCGGAACTTGATGACGCCCGGCCAACTACAGCGCCACGGCGAGTTCCTGCAGGTCGTGGGGAACGGCCGTCTCACGCTTGCGGGGGGCGTGGGCGATGTCGCGGTCCAAGGCGAGGGCATTACGTTCTCCCTCCCCGTCCGACACCGGACCGGATTCGGCTCGAATCGAGACGGTACCATGACCTTCGAGGCCGCGATGGAACTCGCCGGCCAAGGCTGGCGCCTCGCGTCCTGCGCTCCGACGGCAGACGCCCGGCTCCCCTGAGCCGGGTGGGCCGCTATCCCAGGGCCATCTGCAGTATGAGGTTCTCCAAGGCGCCAGTTGGCGCGCACTGAAGCGTCGCCGTGACCGGGCTGGTGGTCGCGTACGTCTCCCCCCCGTGGGTGGTGAAGACGTAGGTCCCGTCCAAACCCAAGGCAGTCCGGTCTCCGCCCGATACCCGTGTTCCGCGCTGCGTGACCTGGAGGAGATATCGGGCGTTCACCATGACCCGGGTGCCTTGAGCATGGGGCACGAGGTGCACGTTCGCTCCTCCCGCCAGGCTCGCCGTGACCACCAGGGAGCCCCGGGTTTCGACAGGTACTCCGGTGTGCCTTCGAGTGTTGATGCCCCACTCGATGCGACCGCCTTCCGCCAGCCGTAGTTCGGTCTGGGTGGTATCGCTTCGTTCGACGACGGCGCCTTCGGCGGTCCCGCAGTCCAGGTAGTCCGCGGGGTTCGGCGCGGTGAACGCGGCGACGATGAGTCGCGACGCGGGGTCCACACCCTCAATGAAGAGCGTCGACTCGGCCATCCTCTCGATCAGCCGCAGCCAAACCGCGTCGGGGCCCTCCCGCACCACAATCGTGGTTTCGA
>JAHEKK010000366.1 GCA_024638395.1 Gemmatimonadota bacterium
GTTCGCGCACGGAGACTACCTGCGGCCGGGAGCCATAGCCCGTTTCAGCCCCATCATGGAATCCGTGGTCTCCTTCGCCAAGCGGGGAGGACTCGTGATCGGGATCTGCAACGGCTTCCAGATCCTCTGCGAAGCGGGCCTCCTGCCCGGCGCCCTGCTGCGGAACAGGTCCCTGAAGTTCCAGTCCCACGTCTGTCATCTGCGCGTAGAGACTTCGGCGACCGCCTTCACCACGGACTACGAGGAGGGCGGCGTGATCCGCATGCCGCTGTCTCATGCCGATGGCAACTACTACGCCGATCCGGACACGCTGCAGCGAATCGAAGACGGCGGACAGGTGATCTTCCGCTATTGCAGCGAGAGCGGGGAGGTGTCCGAGAGTTCAAACCCGAACGGCGCCCTTCACAACATCGCGGGCATCGTGAATGACAAGGGCAACGTGCTCGGCATGATGCCCCACCCCGACCGAGCCGTGGAGGCCGTCACGGGCTCCACGGACGGACTCCCCCTTTTCACCTCCACGGTGGCCGCCCGAGTCGGCCTGGGAGCTGCTTGACGTGACGGCGCCTCTTCCCCGCTCCGGTGATCCGGGCATCACCGATGCCCTCGTTGCCGATCACGGACTCTCCCCGGAGGAGTACGAGCTCATCCTGGAGATCCTGGGCCGCGAACCCACGTTTACGGAGCTGGGTGTATTTTCGGCCATGTGGTCCGAGCACTGCGGCTACAAGAACTCGAAGCGACTCCTGAAGCTGCTGCCGACGAAGGCTCCGTGGGTCATCCAGGGGCCAGGCGAGAACGCCGGCGTCATCGACGTGGGCGGAGGGTACGCCCTGGCCTTCAAGATCGAGTCCCACAACCACCCCTCGGCGGTGGAGCCCTATCAGGGTGCCGCGACGGGGGTCGGGGGCATCCTTCGGGACATCTTCACCATGGGCGCACGGCCCATCGCCACACTCAACTCTCTTCGCTTCGGCGATCTCGACAGTCCCCGGGTTCGGTATCTCTTCGAGGGCGTGGTAAAGGGGGTAGGCGACTACGGCAACTGTGTCGGTATTCCATGCATGGGCGGCGAGGTGGCCTTCGACCGGGGATACGAGGGCAACCCCATCGTCAACGCCATGTGCCTGGGGCTCATGCGGAGGGACGACCTGATCCTCGGGACCGCAGAGGGGGTGGGCAACACGCTGATGGCCGTGGGGGCTCGCACCGGCCGCGACGGAATACACGGGGCCACGTTCGCTTCCGAGGAACTGTCGGAGGATTCCGATGAGGCGAGTCGGCCCCAGGTACAGGTGGGCGACCCCTTCACGGAAAAGCTGCTCCTGGAAGCCTCGCTGGAACTCATCAAGAGCGGGCATATCGTCGGGATTCAGGACATGGGGGCCGCAGGGCTCACCTCCAGCGCGTCAGAGATGGCTGGACGCGCGGGGAATGGCGTTGAGATCGATACGTCCCTGGTCCCCGTGCGAGAGCCTGGGATGACGCCGTACGAGATCCTGCTCTCCGAATCCCAGGAGCGCATGCTCGTGGTCTCGAAGGCGGGTCACGAAGACGGAGTGCGGGGGATCCTCGAGAAATGGGAGCTGGAGGCGGAGGTCATCGGCCATGTGACGGACACCGGCACGTTTCGCGTGCTGGAGGACGGGACCCCGGTTGCCGACATCCCCGCCCGGCCACTCACCGACGCGTGCCCTACGTATGAGCGTCCGGGCGAGGAAGGAGCCGAGGTCCGGGAACTCCGGACCGCAGACCTCAGTGTCTACGCCGATCCCCCGAAGGACCTCCGGGCCACGTGCCTCGAGCTGCTCGGATCGCCCAATCTGGGATCCCGGCAGTGGATCTACGAACAGTACGATACGACGGTTCGGGGCAATACGGTCGCCGGACCCGGTGGGGACGGCGGGGTGGTCCGGATCCCCGGCACCAAGCGGGGGGTGGCAGCCACCACCGACTGCAATGGCCGGTACACGTACCTCAATCCCCGAAACGGAGCCCTGGCGGCTGTGGCGGAGGCCGCCAGAAATCTGATCTGTGTCGGAGCCCTGCCCACCGCCATTACCAACAACCTCAACTTCGGTAATCCCCTGAAGAGCCACATCTATTACCAGTTCAGGGAGGCGGTCGGCGGCATGAGGGATGCCTGCGCGTTCTTCGAGACGCCGGTGACGGGTGGCAACGTATCCTTCTACAACGAGACCGACGGTGTGGCCATCTATCCCACACCCGTGATCGGCATGGTGGGGATCGTCGACGACGTGGATCAAGTCACGCCCCACGACTTCCAGGAGGCCGGCGATGCGATCCTACTCCTCGGCACCAACGGGAACGATCTGGGTGGTTCGGAATACCTGTACCGAATCCACGACCTCGTGGCCGGTGAGCCTCCCCGGGTGGACCTCGCCGGCGAACGGGCGCTGCAGCACGCCGTGCTTGCCCTGGTCAGGAGCGAGATGATCCGGTCGGCCCATGACCTCTCGGAGGGGGGACTGTTCGTCGCCCTGGCCGAGTGTTGTCTCGGACGGCCGCGGACCGGACCGGGTGTCGGGGCGTCCGTGTCTTTGGAGGACGCCTTGAAGGATGTGCCCCTTCTGTTCGGTGAGACCCAGGGACGGGTCCTGGTATCCTGTCCGGCGGATCAGGCCGACGCTGTCCGCTCGCTGGCCGGTGACCACGGGGTGCCGGCCCGCCTCGTCGGCTCCGTCGAGTCAACGGACGTGGGCCTTCGCATTGAAACCCCCTCGTCGTCGCTCCGGTTCGGCCTGGAAGAGCTCGCGTCCGCCTATTTCGGCGCGCTTCCCGAGGCCATGGGCCAGCTCTCCTCCGTCAAGGCAGCGTCGTGAAGAACCCCGCAGGTGTCCAGCCAGCCGGCAGAGCCCTCCCCGTCGCCGGCGCTTATCCCGACGTCCATGGCGGTCCGGCGGACTTCGACCCCAACGACGATCGCCCCCGGGAGGAATGTGGCATCGTGGGCGTCACGGGTGTGGACAACGCCGCGGAGTTGACGTTCCTCGGCCTGTATGCCCTTCAGCACCGAGGCCAGGAAGCGGCAGGCATCTGCGCTGTCGAAAACGGCCGCGGGAGGCTGCACAAGGATAGGGGTCTCGTCTCCGATGTGTTCGACGCGGATCTGATCCGATCGCTGCGCGGCGGGACGGCTTTGGGGCACGTCCGGTATTCCACGGCCGGAGGCGGAGGGCGGGCCAACGCCCAGCCCATCCTCGTGCGCTATGCAGAGGGGGACCTCGCCATCGCCCACAACGGCAACCTGACGAACGCTCGTACTTTGAAGAGGCGCCTTGTCGAAGAGGGGTCGATTTTCCAGAGCTCGTCGGATTCCGAAGTGGTGGTCCACCTGGTTGCCAGGTCGCGACACGACACCGTGGAGTCACAGATCGATGACGCCCTGAGCCACCTCGAGGGAGCTTTCTCCCTCGTCGTCACGGTGGGCGACACCCTTTTCGCGGTACGGGATCCCCGGGGATTCAGGCCCCTGGTGCTTGGAACCGTGCGTGGTGGGCATGTCGTGGCCAGCGAAACCTGCGCCCTCGACATCATGGGGGCCCAGTTCCTCCGAGACATCGAGCCCGGCGAGGTCATCCGGATCCGGAACGGCCGGGTCGACAGGATGCGGAGCCTCCACGCCGGTGAAGCCCAGGCGCCGTGTATCTTCGAGCTCGTCTATTTCGCACGTCCCGATTCCCGCCTTTGGGGCATCAGCGTGGACCGGGCGCGGCGATCCTTCGGACGCCAACTATCCCAGGAGCACCCCGTCGAGGGCGATTGCGTGATCGCAGTCCCCGATAGCGCCAACTCGGCCGCGCTGGGATACGCGGAGGAGAGCGGCATCCCCTACGAGTTGGGACTACTGAGAAACCACTACGTCGGCCGTACCTTCATTCGGCCCTCCCAGTCCGACCGGGACTTCGGCGCCCGGATCAAGTACAATCCGGTGCGAGAGGTCCTGGCGGGACGCAAGGTGATCGTCGTGGACGACTCGCTCGTGCGGGGAACCACGTCTCGGAGCCTGGTGAAGTTCATCCGGGGCGCGGGCGCCAAGGAGGTCCATTTCCGCATCGCCAGTCCCCCGGTCCGATTCCCATGCTTCTACGGCATCGACATGCCGTCCAAGGAAGAGCTGATCGGAGCGCAGATGAGCGTGGAGGCGATTGCCCAGGAGTTGGGGGTCGATTCCCTCGGGTATCTGTCGTTGGAGGGCATGACCCGAGCCGTCGCGGATCAAGGGCCCTTTTGCGCGGCCTGCTTCTCCGGCGACTACCAGGCACCCCTCGTGGACCCCGAGCTCGCCGAGATGGCCGGGCTCACGGCAGCGTCGCCGGGCCCTCGGACCTAGGGCGCCCGCGCCTTCGATGGAGGTTACGCGAGCCCGCCTGGAGGCGCTCCCCAAGGCCGAGCTCCAC
>JAHEKK010000367.1 GCA_024638395.1 Gemmatimonadota bacterium
CGTGTCCGTGATGACGATGGCTGCAGCCATCGATGTCATGGCCCGGGCCTTTGGTCAGCTTTCGGCTGGAAGAGCAGAGATGCCGGTCCGCGTGGCTCTCCGTTCCGGGCCCGGGATCACGCTCTTCATGCCTTCCCGGTTGGAAGACGAGCGCCGGAGGGGCGCCAAGGTGGTGTCCCTCTTCCAGGGGAACCGTGACATGGGCCTTCCCAGCATCCACGGCGTGATCCTCATGGTCGATGACGAGACCGGCCGGCCGATTGCGCTCATGGATGCCGGCGAGCTCACGGCGATCCGCACGGCCGCGGCCGCTGGACTGGCTGCGAAGCTCCTCAGCCACCACGAGGCTTCCGTGCTCACGATCTTCGGGGCGGGGGCCCAAGCCTCCAGGCAGATCGAAGCGGTACGCACCGTGAGGCCCATCGTCGAAGTGCGTTGTGTCTCTCGCCACGGCGAGACTGCGCAGCGTCTGGCCGCCGGCCTCGAAGGCGTGAAGGCCGTGGCCTTGAGAAACCCCGAGGAGGCGGTCCGGGGGGCCCACATCATCGTGACCGCAACCACGTCCAGCACCCCCGTCTTCTCTGGAGTGGCGCTACCGCCCGGGGTTCATGTGAGTGGCGTGGGAAGCTTCACGCACGAGATGCAAGAGGTTGACGTCGGCGTCGTCCGCCGGGCACGGGTGGTCGTGGAGGACCGGGCCTCGGCCATGGAGGAGGCCGGAGACCTCATCATCCCCATCGGGAACGGGGACGTACCGGCCGACGTGATCGACTGCGAATTGGGGGACATCGTGAACGGCAAGGCTCCCGAGGGGCGGGACGGCCGGGAGCTCACGTTCTTCAAGTCGGTGGGAACGGCGGTCCAGGACGTGGCGATCGGAGGCGCCGTCCTGGATGCGGCGGTGAAGGCCGGGGTTGGGACGGTGGTGAAGCTCTGACGTAGGGGCTAGAAGTCCATCACGGCATCGAGGCCACGGGTAAGGCCCACGAGATCACCCACACTGCGGATGGCCAAGAGCGCTCCTCCCACGTAGGGCTCAGCGCTGGATCCGGCTTCGTGGCGCAAGGTAAGCCGTTGGTCCGGCATGCCGAATACGGCGTCGAGGGAGATCACGAATCCAGGAAGGCGCACCGAGTGGACCTGGGTTCCCTCGAGGCGCGCCCCACGGGTCTCCGTCGGGCCAACCAGCTCTTCGATGGGAACGTCGAGGGCCGACTCACCCACCTGAGAGAGACGGTGGGCCAGCTCCCGCGCCGTTCCGCTTGGCGTGTCCTTCTTGCCCGAAGAGGCGTAGTCGATCAACTCCCAGTGGGGGATGTAGCGGGCTGCCATCTCGGCGAATCTCTGCAGGAGTACGACCGTGAGGGCAAAATTGCCCACCGCGAGGACCCCGCGGCCCCGTTCCCGGGCAAGGGCGTCGATCTCATCGTAGTCGTCGCCGCTCAGGCCCGACGTACCGACCACCACGTGCGCTCCAGCTCGGAGAGCCGCCAGCGTGTGGCCTTTGGCAGCGCCGGGCTTCGTGTACTCGACGAACACGTCCGGCCCGAAGGCCAGGGCTTCTTCAGCGGTTGCACAACATGGCGCCGTGAGGCCATCGACGCCGATGACCTCACCGAGTGGCGCCCCCGCGTGCGTGCGGGACACGGCGGAGGTCAGTTTCAGGTCGTCGGCTCCGGCAATCCCTCTCGCAAGGGCCGATCCCGCCCACCCGGTGGCCCCGGCGAGGCACACGCTTACCGGGGCCATCAATGGCGTCCCGAGGGGGGATGACGGATCGGCGTCAATTGGCCGCCCCGCGGGTCTGGGCGGATTCGCCGCTCAACACCTCGACCATGCTCGTGTAGTACGCTCGCTGACTCTCCTGGTCGCCGGTAAGGGGCGCCACGACCCCCTCCACTGACCCCGCCAGGCCCCGGATCCGGTTGGAGAGTTCCTGCCACTCCCGCTCGAGGTCCCGGAGCTTGGTGGCGGTTGGCCCCGTGTCGGCCTCGTCGATCCCCTCCAGGACCCCTCTCACCAGCTCCAGCTCCGCCTGGCTTCGCTCGTGGATGGACGCGAGCTCCAGAAGCGTGGCGGTCCAGGCGGTGCGGGCGGCGGGTGCCGCGGTGATGCGAGGATCCTCTTCGACGTGCACCGTTTCCGTGGACTCCCACTCGCCGGCTCGCACGGTCACCGTGTAGTCTCCCGGCGCGACGAGGGGACGGATGGGCCCTCCGAACCCGAACCCACGGCCCCTACGTACCGGTGGCGCTCCGTGTCTCAGGTCCCAGACGACACGGTTCATCCCTGCCGCCGTTCCGCCCTCCAGCTCGGAGACGACCTCGCCCTGCGGGTCCGCCACTTCGATCCGGACGGCGCCACTGTCGGCCTCCGCTGAGAGCCAGTAGTCCACGAGTGCGCCGACCGGCGGGTTCTCACCCCGGTAGTACACGTCTCCCGTATGAGCCCCTTCGTTGCGCCGCCTGGTCTGGACCGCTGTTTCCATGGTGAAGAGATGGAGGTCTCGAGACAGGACCTCGGGCGACATCTCCTGGAACGCGTTGATCTGGTCGATGATCCATACCCCCCGTCCGTGGGTGCCCAACACCAGGTCGTTGTCTCGTGGGTGGATTACGAGGTCGTTGAAGGGTTGGGTGGGCATGCCGCTTCGGATTTCGATCCAGCGCCCCCCGCGGTCGAAGGAGTAGTAGAGGCCGATCTCGGCCCCGAGGAACAGGACCGATCCGTTGCGTGGATCTTCCCGCACGGTGCGGAGGACGCGCTCCTCCGGCAGGTTTCCGGTGATGTCCATCCAGGTGCGACCCCGGTCCTCGGAGGCATAGAGGTAGTTGGCGTAGTCGTCATTCCGGTAGTTGTTCCACACCGCATAGACCCGCCCCGCCTCATGGGACGACGGTTCGATCCCGCTGACCCAAGCTCCATCCGGAAGTCCGGGGAAGCCCGACGTGACATTGTCCCACGAGGCCCCGCCGTCCGCCGAGACGTGGAAGCGGCCATCATCGGTACCCGCATAGAGAAGGCCTTCCACGACCGGGCTCTCGGCCAAGGCGGAGAGCGTGGGGTAGTACGGAATCCCGTCGTCGAGAGAAAGGGTGAGCTCGTGGGGACGCTCGCCCATGATCTCCAGGGTCCTGCGGTCCACCTGCGACGTCAGGTCGCCCAGGGCTTCCCAGTGGTCCCCCCGGTCGATGCTCTTCCAGAGGATGTTCGTGCCGGCATAGATCGTTGAGGGGTCGTGGGGCGATAGGATGAAAGGCCCGTCCCAGTTGGCGGGCGCCATGGCATTCCCGAGGCGCATTTCCGGCGCGTCGAGGTCCTTCCACGTCTCCCAGTTTCGGCGGGCCGAGATGTGGCCGGTGGGATCCCCCGGGCGAATGTCGGTACGCTCGCCCGTTTCGGTATTGAGGCGCGAAAGGCCCAGGTACTGGGACTCCGTGTAGACGATGACGTTGTTGGAGGTGTCCGGGAGGTTCAGGAACCCGTCGCCCCCACCCAGGCGGACCCAGTCCTCGTTCAGGATGCCCGCGGTCCTATACGTCTCGTTGGGTCCCATCCAGGACCCGTTGTCCTGCAATCCCCCGTACACGCGGTATGGGCGGGCCATGTCCACGGCCACCCGGTAGTACTGCGAAACCGGCAGGTCGGAGATGTAGAGCCAGCTCAGTCCCCGGTCGTAGGAGATGCCCAGTCCGCCGTCGTCGGCCTTCATGACGTGTCGCGAATCCGACGGATTGACCCAGACCAGGCGATCGTCGCCATGGAGGCTCTGATCCGGTACGGTGAAGGTCTTGCCGCCATCGTCGGAGAAGGAGTAGGTGTTGACCATGTAGACCCGTTGATCGTCGCTGGGGTCGACCAGGATCTGGCTGGCGTACATCGGCCGCGGGTTCCAGTCGCTCATGTGCTCCCAGGTACGTCCATGGTCTTCGGAGCGGTAGATGCCCGCGCGGCGCTCGTTGTAGGCCGTCGATGCGTTGTATCTGAACCCCTGCTCGATGCTGACGTACATGATGCGGGGCGCGGCCCGGTGGATGCTGATCCCGATCCGGCCCAGCTCGCCCTCGGGCAGTCCATTGTCCAGTCCGTCGGCGGTGAGCTCCTCCCAGGTGGTCCCCCCGTCGGTGCTCTTGTAGAGCCCGCTGCCTGGCCCACCCCCGTGGAAGCCCCACCCTCGCCGCCGCCGCTGATACATGGACGCGTAGATTTCGTCGGGGTGGTGGGGATTGAGGATCACGTCCACGGCTCCCGTGTCCCGGTCTCCTGCGAGAACGCGCGTCCAGCTTTCGCCCCCGTCCGTGCTCTTGTAGAGACCTCGCTCTTCGTTGGGTCCCCACAAGTGCCCCATGGCGGCGACGTAGACGATGTCCGGGTTCTCCGGGTGGAGGGCGATTCTGCCGATGTGCTTGCTGTCCGGGAGT
>JAHEKK010000012.1 GCA_024638395.1 Gemmatimonadota bacterium
CGAAGTACCGGTCGACACCGAACCCAAGGCCCGGTCCAATTCGGCCCCGGCCAAGGGCGCCTCCCTGATCCCGGACGAGCTGTCCCCGGAGCTGTTCAACGATCCCTACGGGGAAGACGAGTTGGATATCTCCCGGGGGGACTTCGAGGACCTCCTGGCCCTGCATCAAACGGCCAGCGGCGACATCCGCGAAGGGGAAATCGTCAAGGCCAGGATCCTGCGGATCACCGACGGGACGGTCATTCTCGAATTCGGCTTCAAGAGCGAAGGGGCCGTTTCCAAGGACGAATTCAAGGACGCCGACCAGCTCGAGCCGGGGCAGGAAGTGGAGGTTCTCCTCGAGAGCCTCGAGGACGACGACGGGATCGTCGTACTCTCGAAAAAGAAAGCGGACTTCCTCCGGGTCTGGGAGCTCATCAAGGAAGCCTACGAGAACGACCGGCCGGTGGAAGGTGCGCTCACCCGGAAGATCAAGGGCGGAGTCACCGTCGACATCATGGGCGTCGATGCCTTCCTCCCGGGTTCCCAGATCGCGCTGCGCAGGGTCCCCAACATCGAGGACCTGATCGGTCAGACGTACGACTTCAAGATCATCAAGCTCAACAAGCGCCGCCGGAACATCGTGGTGTCCAGGCGCGTCATTCTCGAGGGTGAACGTCAGAAGAAGCGCGCCACCCTGGTGAAGGAGCTGCTGGTCGGCCAGGTCCGAGAGGGGATCGTCAAGAACATCACGGACTTCGGGGCTTTCATCGACCTCGGCGGGCTGGATGGACTGCTCCACATCACCGATATGTCCTGGGGCCGGGTGGGCCACCCTTCCGAAGTCGTGGACATCGGCCAGCACCTGGACGTGAAGGTGTTGGACATCGACTGGGACCGGGAGCGAATTTCGCTGGGCCTGAAGCAACTCCTGCCGTATCCCTGGACCGACATCGCCGAGCGGTACCCCGTCGGGGCCCGCGTCGTCGGTAAGGTCGTCTCGATCACCAACTACGGCGCCTTCGTCGAGCTGCAGAAGGGCGTCGAGGGCCTGGTCCACATCTCGGAGATGTCGTGGACCCGCAACGTGCGGCATCCGTCCAAGCTCGTCTCCATCAGCGACGAGATCGAGGCGGTGGTCCTGAAGGTGGATCCCAAGGAAGAGAAGATCTCTCTGGGCATGAAGCAGATCGAGGAGGATCCGTGGCTGGCCCTCCCGGTGAAGTATCCCACGGGCACGCAGCTCAAGGGCACGGTCCGCAACCTGACGTCCTTCGGAGCCTTCGTCGAGATCGAGCCGGGCATCGACGGGCTGGTCCACGTCTCCGACATGAGCTGGACCCGCCGGGTCGAGCATCCTTCGGAGGTCGTGCAGAAGAGCGACGAGATCGACGTGATGGTGCTCGACGTCGATTCCGAGAACAAGCGGATTTCGCTGGGCATGAAGCAACTCGTCGACGATCCGTGGCCGGCGCTGGTGAGCGAGTTCATGCCTGGGAAGGAGCTGTCGGGCAAGGTGGTTCGAGTCCAGGACAGCGGGGTCGTTCTGGACCTGGGCGACGACATCGAGGGCTTCACGCCCGGCTCTCACAGTGGCGTCGAGGATCCCGAGAAGCTGGCCTACCACTTCCGGCCGGGCGAAGCGGTCGAGGTGCGGATCGTGGAATCCGACGCCACGAACCGCCGCATCGTGCTAGAGGTTCTCGAGACGCCAGCGTACTTGGAGCTTCCGGAACCGGCTTCACAAGAGGGCGGCGAGGGATCTTCCGACGGCGAAGAGGGATCTTCCGACGGCGAAGAGGAATAGAACCCAACGCGTCGGGGGGACGGTCCCCGAGCTTTCCTCACCCGAAGAGGGTCTGCCATGGCCTGTAGGAGAGGTCTGCACAAATCCGGCGGGTCTCGTATGGGGGGCGGCCGGTCGTTGGTGGTCCTGGCCGCTCTCGGGTTGCTGGGTGCCTGCGTCGCCGGACCGCCTCCGGTGGCCGAGGTACCCGCCGCCTCGGAGGTCCGGTTCCCCGCGATCCGTCCGGGGCCGGTGGCTCCCGCAGACGAGGTGGCGGCTGCGCGGCTGATAGCCCAGGCCCGTTCGGCCCTCGAACAAAGCAACCACCAGGCCGCCGCCGCTGCGTCCAGAGAGCTCGCGCTGGAACACCCCGGCGTGACTGGAAGCGCCGAGGGGCTCTGGATCCTCGCTCAGGCCGCCCTGGCCCTGGATCTTTACGTGGAGGCCGCCGGCGCCGCGGGTGACCTGGGCGACGTGCTCCCGGCTGGTCACGTCGTTGCCGCTGATGCCCGCGCTCTCCGCGCGGAGGCCCTATACCGTTCCGGTGACCCCATCGCCTTCACCCACGCCTACCTGACCCTGCCGTTGAACGAAGTTTCCGACGCCATGGTCTCCCGCATCGGCGAGGCGGCGCGGGGGTTGGATTCGGTGGACCTCGACTCTCTCGTCAGCGTGTCGGGGGGGCTCCCCGCCGACGCCAGGTCGGCGCCCATCCTCGCCGAGCAGGCGCTTGCCAGGGCCCTCGCCGGTGATCAGGCGACGGCATCGGACCTGGCCGAACGGGCCGCCGGGTTCGGTGCCGAGGGCAGGGCGGACTCCATCGTCGCGGCGGTCCGTGCAGGGGACCTGGCTGCCCTGGTGTCCCCCACACCCGTGATCGGCACGCTTCTCCCGTTGACCGGTTCGCCGGCGAATCAGGAATACGCCGGACTCTTCATGGAGGGTGTGGAGATCGCGATGGAGTTGGCCTCGAGGGAGGAGGCGAGCGTAGAGCTGGTGACCGAGGACAATCGAGGCACTTCTTCAGGCACCGAACGGGGCGTCCGGAGTCTCGGATCCCGAGGTGCGGTCGCGGTGCTGGGCCCGCTGCTGGATGAGAACGTGCAGGCCGCTGCCGCCGTCCGGGAGGGACGCCTCACATTGTTCTCGCCCACCGCCCGCTCTCTCCCCGCCGACGCGGACGCGATATACACGATGTCAGCAGTGGACCCCGGGGCGGCCCGGACATTGGCCGAGACGGTGTCCGGACTGGGCTTCACGGACGCGGTGGTCGTCCATCCCAGGAGTCCGGAGAGGACGGAAGAAGCCCTGGCCTTCGAAGAGACCTTCATGGCCCGGGGAGGGCTGGTGCTGGGACGCTTGGAGTACGAGCCGGGCACGACGTACTTCGACGAGCAGTTGGTCGAAGTGGACTCCCTCAAGCCCCAATTGCTGGTCTTGCCGATTCCCGCGGCCGACGTGGAGCTGCTGGCTCCCCAGATCGGGTTCTTCGGTCTCGATACCCTGGGGATCCAGGTCGCCGGAACGTCCGGATGGACGTCCGGAAACGCCCTCGGCGCGGTGGAGCGGCGCCACACGGACCGGGTGATCGCCGTGAGCTCATCGCCACCGGGGTTGGCGTCGGACCTCACCCAGCAGTTCATCGAGGCCTACGAGGGACGGTTCCGGCGCACCCTGCGGAGCCTGGTGCCGGCCACCGCCTTCGACATGTTCCGGCTCGTGCTGGTGGCCTACGGATCAGGCGTCCGGACGCCGGGCGATTTCGTCCACAACATGGAAGCCATACGGCAGTTCGAGGGGGTCACCGGGACCTATTCGGTGGTGGACGGACAGATTGTCCGGGACTTCTTCCCCGTACGGATCTTCGAGGGGGCCGTGTGGGACATCTCGGAGCCCCTGCCGGAGCCGCCTGGCCGGTGAGCATGGACAAGGCCCTGGAGCGCCTGGAGGCACTCCGCCACGAGTCCACCCTGGGCGGCGGCGAAGCCCGCATGGAAGCCCAGCACGCCAGAGGGAAGCTGACGGCACGGGAGCGCCTCGCGCTGCTTCTCGATCCCGAATCGTTCGTGGAGATCGACCGCTTCGTAACCCATAGGTCGACGGAATTCGGACTCGCCGAGCAGCGTTTTCTGGGAGACGGCGTCGTCACGGGACACGGCCAGATCCATGGGAGGCTCGTCTACGTGTTCTCGCAGGATTTCACGGTCTTCGGGGGCTCGTTGAGCGAAGCCCATGCCGAGAAGATCGTGAAGCTCCAGGACCTGGCCATGAAGGTCGGCGCCCCCGTCATCGGGCTCAACGATTCGGGTGGCGCCAGGATCCAGGAGGGCGTGGTCTCCCTCGGGGGATACGCCGACATCTTCCTCCGGAACACCCTGGCGTCGGGTGTGATCCCCCAGATCAGCGTGATTCTCGGCCCCTGCGCCGGCGGCGCCGTCTATTCGCCCGCAATCACCGATTTCGTCTACATGGTCCGAGGGACGAGCTTCATGTTCGTCACGGGGCCCAACGTCGTGAAGACGGTCACCCACGAAGACGTGGACATGGAAAGCCTTGGTGGGGCCGACATCCACGCCGGCACGTCGGGCGTGGCCCACTTCGCCCACGATTCGGAGGCCGAGTCATTGGCCGCGGTCCGCGACCTGTTCCACTTCATTCCCCAGAACAACACCGAGCGTCCACCGGAAGGCCCGGGATCGGAACCTCCCACGGGGGCTTCGGGCCGGTTGCTCGACCTCATTCCCGACAACCCGAACCGCCCCTACGACATGGTCGACGTGATTCGCGCGGTCGTCGACGAGGGGGCCTTCTACGAGATCCATCAGGGCTTTGCCGGGAATATCCTCGTCGGGTTCGCCCACCTGGGGGGGCACGCCATCGGCGTCGTCGCCAACCAGCCTGCCGTACTGGCCGGAGTCCTGGATATCGACGCCTCGGACAAGGGGGCCCGCTTCGTCCGTTTTTGTGATGCGTTCAACGTGCCCCTGGTGGTGTTCGAGGACGTGCCGGGCTTTCTCCCGGGCGTGGGCCAGGAGCACGGCGGCATCATCCGCCATGGGGCCAAGCTCCTGTATGCATTCGCCGAGGCCACCGTCCCCAAGGTGACGGTGATCACCCGCAAGGCCTACGGCGGTGCCTACGACGTGATGAACTCCAAGCATATCCGCGGCGACGTGAATCTGGCCTGGCCCTCGGCGGAGATCGCCGTCATGGGACCCAAGGGCGCCGTCGAGATCCTGTTTCGGAAGGAGATCGCCGAATCCGACGACCCGGAGAAGGCGACCGAGGATCGGATGAGGGAGTACCGGGAGACGCTCGCGCACCCGTACGTGGCCGCGTCCCGGGGCTATCTGGACGATGTGATCGATCCGAGGGAAACCCGGCCGCGGCTCATCAGCGCCCTCGACATGCTGGCCAATAAACGGGACAGCAACCCTCCCCGGAAGCACGGCAACATCCCGCTCTGACGCCGGACGACCGGGTCGGGCAACGCTCCCGGCATCGTCCGCGTCTCACCCACAACGCGGTCAGATACCGCATGTGACGATCGAGCACGCACCTCCCAGGAGAGAATCGGGATGAATGGGATGAATGGAACGCCGCCGGCCAGGGCCTGGACGACCCTCAGAGGTCTGGCCCTCCCCGCTGCACTGCTTTCCCTCGTGGTCGCCCCCCTGGGCAGCGGAGGCGCCCTCGGGGCCCAGGAAGAGGAGGACTGCCGATGCGAGCCTTTCCGCATCATGACGCCGGGGAACGTGTTCTCCATGATGGGCGACCGACCGATGTTGGGCGTCTCGCTGGCCATGGGCCTCGACCGGGACCTCGATGATCTGGGCGTCCGCATCACCGACGTCATGGAGGACGGGCCCGCCGAGGCGGCGGGACTCAGGGAAGGAGATGTGATCACGTCCCTTGCCGGCCACGATTTGGCAGAGCCCTTGAGCGAGTCACGAGAGCGCCGGTTCGACGACGACCGTTCCTATCCGGGGCAGCGCCTGACGGCATTGGCCCGCGATCTGGAGGAAGGCGAACCCGTGGAGGTCGTGGTTCTTCGAGACGGTGAGACGATGAACTTCTCGGTGACGCCAGAGATTCTCGATGTGTTCCGACTCAGTGGAAACGTGATCCCCAACGTGACCCGGCGCCTGGATGACTTCCGGGACGAGCTTCAGGACATGGACTGGTCCTTCGACTGGCGTCAGAGCGACGGCGACCGGACGTTCAACGCCCCCCGAGTCCAGATCGCGGGTGGCGACGGCCCCTTCTTCAGCATCTTCGGAAGGGCCGGAGGCCTTCGTCTCGTCGAGGTGAACGAGGGGTTGGGCAGCTACTTCGGAACCGACCGGGGCGTGTTGGTGACCGACGTGGACGACGACTCGTCTCTGGGACTTCAGTCGGGTGACGTGATTCTGGAAGTCGATGGCAGAGAAGTAGATGATCCCGGACACTTCTACCGTATTATTGGATCCTACCGTGACGGCGAGGCGGTGGAGCTTACGGTGATGCGCGACGGCAACCGCATCCAGGTGGCGGGCCAAGCCCGGTAGGAGCTTCCTTCAGGCCGGCCGGGCCGGGCCCCGAGGGGAGCCGGCCCGGCCGAGAGCCCTTGACGGGCCGGTACCCCTTGCCCTTTGATAGGCCCGGCCGGGCCCGTCTCCCCCGAAGGTGGGAGCCCGCGTAGCCCGGCCCTCGCGGCCACCGGGAGTGCCCGTTTGATCCAGTCCGTGCTGGTTGCGAATCGCGGTGAGATCGCCGTGCGGATCATGAGGACCGCCCGGGAAATGGGCGTCCGGACGGTGGCGGTCTATTCAGACGCGGACCGTGCCGCCCCCCACGTCGCGGCGGCAGACGAGGCCTACCATCTGGGCGGTTCCGCCGCTTCGGAGAGTTACCTCCGGGGGGACGCCCTGATCCGTATCGCCCTCTCCAGCGGGGCTCAGGCGGTTCATCCCGGATACGGCTTCCTTGCCGAGCGGTCCGATTTCGCCGCGGCCGTGGAGGCGGCCGGGCTCGTCTTCGTGGGTCCCCGGTCCGAGACGATCGCCGCCATGGGAGACAAGACGGAGGCCCGCCGGCGCATGGCGTCCGCGGGAGTGCCCATCGTGCCCGGAACGAAGCAGTCCCTCGCGTCAGCAGAAGAGGCGCGTGCGGCCGCCGACTCCATTGGCTACCCCGTGGTACTGAAGGCCGCGGCGGGTGGGGGAGGCAAGGGCATGCGGGTGGTGGCCAGGGGCGAGGACGTGGCCTCGTCCTTCGAGGCGGCGGGGCGAGAGGCGGCGAACGCCTTCGGCGACGGCAGCGTCTACGTGGAGCGGTACCTCGAACGCCCCCGCCACGTAGAGGTGCAGCTCCTGGGGGACCAGCACGGGAACGTGATCCACCTGGGTGAGCGCGAGTGCTCGATTCAACGGCGACATCAGAAGCTGGTCGAAGAAGCGCCCTCGCCGGTCCTGACGCCTGAGGAACGAGCCGAGATGGGCACTGCCGCCGTTCGGGCGGCCCAGGCCGTCGACTACGTCGGAGCGGGAACGGTGGAGTTCCTCTACGATGGGGGACAGTTCTACTTCCTGGAGATGAACACCCGGCTTCAGGTGGAGCACCCCGTGACGGAGCACGTCACGGGCTTGGACCTGGTGGAATGGCAGTTCCGGGTGGCGTCCGGAGAGGCGATCCCCTGGAAGCAGGACGAGATCACCCTCGAAGGGCACTCCATCGAGTGCCGGATCACCAGTGAGTCCCCTTTCGACGGGTTTCTCCCCTCCACGGGCACGGTTCGGGAGTTGTCGGTGCCCGGGGGGCCGGGGGTGCGTTGGGATGGGGGCGTGGCCCGCGGAACCGAGGTCGGGCTCTTCTACGACCCTCTTCTGGGGAAGCTCATCACCTGGGGTCCCGACCGGGCCACCGCAGCCGCGCGAATGGGTAGAGCGCTGGGTGAGCTCGAGCTCGGGGGCATCCGGACCAGCATTCCGCTGCTGCGGCGGATCATGGCGGAAGATGATTTCCTGAGGGGCAACTTGAGCATCCGGTATCTGGAAGAGCACCCTGAGATCCTGGTCGCCCCGGACCCCGAGACCCATGGGGACGTGATCGCCCTGGTGGCCGCGGTACTGGAAGATCGGGCCCGCAAGACGGGGACACCCCCAAGACACGGGGGCCGGGGACGGGACCTCTCGAACTGGCAAAGAGGTCTCCTGCCCTGAGCGCCTCTACGCAGATCCGGATCCATGGCGTCTCCTCCAGTGGGGATGGCGTGGGACGCATGCCTGACGGCCGCACCGCGTTCGTACCCTGGACCATGCCCGAAGACGAAGTCCGGATCCGGGTGGTGGAGTCCAGAAAACGTTGGGTCCGTGCAGTTCCCGAGGACCTGATCCGGCCGGCGCCGGAGCGCGTGGAACCTCCGTGCCCACATTTCGGCACGTGCGGGGGGTGTCGGCTGCAGCACCTTCCGGGAGCGGAGCAGCGGCGGTGGAAGGGCATCCTCGTCAAGGAGGCGCTGTCGCGGATTGGAGGCCTGCGCCTGGAGGACGACATCCGGGTGGCGCCCTCGGAGGAACAGTTCGGATACCGTAGTCGGGTCACCTTCACCGTGGCCCACCGGGGGGGAAGGCTCCACGCTGGCCTCAGGGAAGCCGGACGGCCGGGCCGGGTGGTGGACATAGACCGGTGCCTCCTGGCCGATCCGGCGATCCAGGAGACGTGGGCCGGCCTTCGGCAGCTGCTACAAAAGGGGGGTACCCTTCCGCCGGGCACCGTGGCACGGGTGACCCTTCGTACCGTCGAAGAGGGCGTGATCATGATCTGGATGCCGCGGTGCCCGGGGTCCGGCGAGCTCTTCGCCCGCCTTCCGGGCGTGATCCAAGTGTGGGAATCGGGGGCTTCCGGGAGTCGGAGGCTCTGGGGGGACACCGAGGGCCATGAGACGTGGTTCGGCCGGAGGGTGAGGGTCCCGGGCCCCGCGTTCACTCAGGTGAACCGGCCTTCCGGCCAACGGCTGTTCGACGCGGTGGTCGAGGCCGCCGGAGACGTGAAGGGCCTGAAAGTGATCGATGCCTACGGCGGGCTTTCCCCCACCGGGACCGAGCTGGCGGCCCGGGGGGCGTCGGTGACCGTCGTGGAAATGGACGAAACGGCGGCGGCCAGCCTCGCAGAGGATCGGAGCGTGGCCGTCCTGGAGGGGCGGGTCGAAGCTCGGCTACCCGAGGCGCTGCCGGCAGACCTGGCCATCCTCAATCCACCCCGGTCGGGGCTCCACGAAGAGGCCGTCCGCCATCTGTTGGCCGAGCCGCCGGCCAGGATACTCTATGTCTCCTGCGATCCGGCAACGCTCGCTCGGGATGTGAAGCGTTTGAGCCTCCGCTACGACTTGGGGCCCGTGGAGGCCTTCGACCTGTTTCCCCAGACACCTCATGTCGAAGTTCTGGTGGATCTCAGGGTTCGAGATCCGGATATTGGGCAGGCTGCCCAGTAATGGAGCGACCACTCCAGGGTCCCCCGGCGAGGATGGAGAAGCTCAGGTGAAATACCAGGTCGACGTCGACGGGGCCGTGCGCCTGGTCGAAATCAAAAGGGACGGCGTGACCATCGACGGGACCCTCGTGGACGTCGACGTCGTGGCCGTGGGGGCGACGGACCGATTCAGCGTCCTCCTGGACGGTCGTTCCCATGCCGTCGTGGCGCAGCGGAGGGGCCCGGGGGATTGGAGGCTCCAGGCAGGCGGACATGAGTATTCCGCGTCCGTCGTGGACGAGGCGGCGGCCCGGGCGCTGGCTCTGTCGGGAGGCGTTGCGGGCAGCGCTCGTGCGCGTGCCCTGAAAGCGCCGATGCCCGGCCTGGTGGTGAAGGTCGAGGTAGGACCCGGGGACCTGGTGGAGGCGGGCCAGGGTCTGGTGATCGTCGAGGCGATGAAGATGGAGAACGAGTTGAAGGCCCTGACCGGAGGACGGGTGGCGAGGGTCGCCGTCCAGGCCGGGGACGCGGTGGAGAAGGACCAGGTGCTCATGGAATTCGAACAGGAATCCGGAGAATGACGAAGCCGGGCGACGGGCCGGCTCCCCACCGAGGCGTTGCCTGGCCCGAGGGCGGTGTCCTCCACCAGCTGCCGGCGGATCTGGATCCCCTTACCGACCTCGGTCGTCCCGGAGAATACCCCTACACCCGCGGCGTCCACGAAACCATGTACCGGGGCCGCCTCTGGACGATGCGCCAGTATGCGGGCTTCGGCACCGCTGCCGAGACCAATCGTCGCTACCACTATCTCCTCGCGGAAGGCACGACGGGCCTTTCCGTCGCCTTCGACCTTCCGACCCAAATGGGGTACGACTCGGACGCCCCGATGGCTTCCGGGGAGGTCGGCCGGGTCGGCGTCGCCATCGACTCCCTGGCGGACATGCGGACCCTGTTCGACGGAGTGGACCTGGGAGCGGTGTCCTGCTCCATGACTATCAACGCTACGGCCGCCCTCCTCCTGGCCCTGTACGTTGCGGTGGCCGACGAGCAGGGTGTCGCCCGAAGCGCGCTCCGAGGGACGGTCCAGAACGATGTGCTCAAGGAGTACGTCGCCCGGGGCACCTACATCTACCCCGTGGAGCCTTCCCTCCGGTTGGTCGGAGACCTCATGGCCTTCTGCGCCTCGGAGCTCCCGCAGTGGAATACCATCTCCATCTCCGGATATCACATCCGCGAGGCGGGCGCGACGGCGCCCCAGGAGGTGGCTTTTACCCTGGCCAACGGCCTGGAATACGTGGAGAGGGCCCGCAACCGGGGGATCGATCTGGAGGCCTTCGCCCCCCGTCTGTCCTTCTTCTTTGCGGCCCACAACAACCTCCTCGAAGAGGTCGCCAAGTTCCGGGCGGCCAGGCGGATGTGGGCCCGTCTGCTGAAGGACAGATATGGCGCGTCCGACCGGGCCTGCCGTCTCCGGTTCCACACCCAGACGGGGGGGTCGACCCTCACCGCCCAACAACCCCTGAACAACGTCGTGCGCGTTGCCCTCCAGGCCCTGGCCAGCGTCCTGGGTGGGACCCAGTCGCTCCACACCAACGGCTACGACGAGGCCCTGTCCCTACCGACCCTCGAGTCGGCACGCCTGGCCCTGAGGACCCAGCAGATCATTGCCGCCGAGTCCGGTGTGACGGAAGCCGTGGATCCTCTGGCGGGCAGCTTCCTCGTGGAGGCCCTGACCGACCAGATCGAGCAGGAGGCCCGTAGCTATCTGGCCCGCATCGACGAGCTGGGGGGGGCGGCAAAGGCGACGGACCTGATGCAGGACGAGATCCACCAGGCCGCCTACGCCTACCAGCTGTCGGTGGAGGCCGGCCACGTACCCGTGGTGGGCGTCAACGTCTACCAGGAGGAGGAGGAAGAAGTCCCGGCACCCGGGCCCGACTATGCGGCTCTCGAAGCCGCTCAGAAGGACGCCCTCAGCCGCTTCAAAGCCAAGCGGGACCCGGACCTCCTCCAGGCCCACGGAGAGGCCCTCAGGGCTGCTGCACAGGGGTCGACCAACCTGCTCCCACTCCTGGTCGACGCCGTCAGGGCCGGCCTGACCCTGGGCGAGATCAGCGACGTGTTTCGCGAAGTGTGGGGGACACACGATTCCCCGGCCTGAGTTCATTATCTTCCCACGTCGCCGTTGACCGGCCCCTCCCCTCTCATCACCCGCTCCAACGAACACGGCCTCACCGCTCATGCCCACCTACGAATACCGCTGCCCGAAGTGCGCACACGAGTTCGAGGAGTTCCAACGAATGAGTGATGAGCCCGTGGCCCCGTGCCCCGAGTGTGGGCAGGCGGCGGAGCGGCTCATCTCCAAAGGTGCGGGCCTCCTGTTCCGCGGCGAAGGCTTCTACATCACGGAAAACCGCTCGGAGTCTTACAAGAAGAAGGCCGAAAAGGAGAGCAGCTCACCCAGCGACGCCGGGCCCTCCGATGCCAAGCCGTCGTCCGGTGAGGCCGCATCGGGGCCGGCCGACGCCAAGGCCTCCGACTGATTCCATGCAAGACGCCCTTCTCAAGGCCCTCGAGTCCGCCGTCTCGAACCTCGGAGTCCCCGCCGGGGAGATCCGCCTCGAACGCCCCAAAGACGCCGACCACGGAGATTTCACCACGAACGTGGCGATGACCCTGGCCCGCCCCTTGGGCCGGTCCCCCAGGGACATCGCCCAGGACATCCGCTCGGCCCTCGACGGCGTATCCGGCCTGAGTCGGGTGGAGGTCGCCGGACCCGGCTTCCTCAACTTCTACCTCGACGCCGACACGGTGGGAGACGTGCTTCGGCGGATTCGGAAGCGGGGGGATGAGTACGGCAGAAGCGACGTGGGCCACGGCGCCGCCATCATGGTGGAGTTCGTCTCGGCAAACCCGACGGGCCCCCTGCACCTCGGTCATGGCCGCCAGGCGGCCCTGGGCGACGGGATCGCGGCGCTCCTCGAATGGACGGGTTGGGTGGTGCACCGTGAGTTCTACTTCAACGACGCCGGCAAGCAGATGGAAAAGCTTGCCCACTCGATCTGGGTCCGGTATCAGCAGGCCCTCGGCGAGGAAGCCTCCCTTCCGGACGACGCGTATCAGGGAGCGTATATCCAGGAACTGGCCGATTCGTTCAGGGCGGAGCACGGCGATGGATTCCGGGGCGACGACAGCGCCGAGGTGCTCCGGAAGATGGAACGCCACGCCGTAGCCGTCCTCAGGGCCGAGCAGGTCCGAGATCTGGAGGGATTCGGAGTCCACTTCGACGAGTGGTTCCGCGAGTCGTCCCTGTACGACGATGGAAGGGTCGATGCGACGGTGGAGGCCCTGGGAGCCACCGGGTTGACCTACGAGGAGGATGGGGCGCTCTGGCTCAAGACGACCGAATTCGGAGACCAGAAGGACCGGGTCATGCGCAAGAGCGACGGCTCGGCCACCTACTTCCTTCCGGATGTCGCCTATCACCTGACCAAATGGGAGCGGGGTTTCACCCACGTCATCAACGTCCAGGGGTCCGATCATCACGGGACCGTCGACCGGGTGCGTGCCGGCCTGCAGGCCCTGGGCAAGCCGCCGGGTTACCCGGAATACGTGCTCCATCAGATGGTCACGGTGGAGCGGGGAGGACAGGAGGTCCGCTTCTCGAAGCGGGCGGGTTCGTATGCCACGATGGGAGAATTGGTGGAGCAGGTAGGCGTCGACGTAGCCCGCTACTTCTTTCTGATGCGCCGGCCCGAGGCGCACCTGAGCTTCGACCTGGACGTGGCCCTGGATCAGTCCGACAAGAACCCGGTCTACAAGGTCCAATACGCCCATGCCCGTATGTGCTCGATCTTCGCACGTGCCGCCGAAGCGGGGATCCTCGCGACCAACGCCGAGGCGGATCCGTCTCTTCTGACCGATGGGGCCGAGCGAGAGCTCCTGAACCAGTTGGCCGAGTTCCCGGAACTGGTGGAGCGTGCCGCGCGGGACCGGGCACCCCACGTGGTGTGCGACTACCTGGAGAGGACAGCCGGCATGGTGAACTCCTGGTACCACGGCGGGAATCCGTCACGGAATCCTGAACTGGCGGTCCTCGTCGACGACCCGGCCCTCCGGGCGGCGCGCCTGGCCCTGGCCGATGGCATCCGAATCGTCCTGCGCAATGGTCTGGGACTTCTCGGTGTCTCCTCGCCCGAGCGCATGGACCGGCGGGTGGACGAGTGATTCGACTCTCCGTAGGGCGTCCCTGATGTCGGTGCTGGTGGTCGGCAGCGTGGCTCTGGATACCGTGGAAACGCCCTTTGCCAGGGCGGAGCGGGTACCGGGCGGATCTGCCGTCTTCTTCGGGGCGGCGGCCTCGTTCTTCACGGAGGTCCGGGTCGTGGGCGTGGTGGGGGACGACTACCCTGTGGATGCCCTGGCGCCCCTCGAAGCGCGGGGGGTGGACTTGACCGGAGTCGAACGCGCCGCGGGTGAAAGCTTCTTCTGGGCGGGGAAGTATTCCTACGACCTCAATTCCAGAGAAACCCTCGAGACCCGCCTCGGCGTTTTCGGAGATTTCTCGCCCACGATCCCTGCAAGCTACCGGGACTCGGATATCGTCTTCCTGGGAAACATCGACCCTACCCTCCAGCTCCGTGTTTTGGAGCAGATCCCTCGCCCTCGCCTCGTGGCCGCCGACACCATGAATTTCTGGATCGAGGGGACCCGGGAGCCCCTGATCGAGCTGTTGCGGCATCTCGATATCCTCTTCGTGAACGACGAGGAGGCGAGGCAGTTGGCCCGCGATGCGAATCTGGCCAAGGCGGCCCGGTGGATTCAGGACCGGGGCCCGGGCATGGTGGTCATCAAGAAGGGGGAGCACGGCGCCATCCTGTTCGCCGACGGCTGGGTCTTCTTCACTCCCGGCTATCCCCTCGAAGTGGTCTTCGACCCGACCGGGGCCGGAGACGCCTTTGCAGGGGGATTCATGGGGTATTTGGACTTCACTGGGGGACGAGATCCCGACGATTTGAGGCGCGCCATGGTCCACGGCTCGACCATGGGCTCCTACGCCGTCGAGTCTTTTTCCATCGACCGACTTGCCAACCTGTCCCACGACGAAGTGGCTGGCCGCGTGCGGACCTTCCGGGAAATGACGTCCTTCGAAATCGACCTTCCGGCGACCGATTCATGACCGATCCCCTGACGTACAAGAGCACCGGCGTAGACCTGGACGCCGCCGAACGCGCCAAGCAGTCCCTCAAGGCCCTCGTGTCGGATACGAGGGACGAGAACACGCTCTCCGAGTTGGGGGCCTTCGGTGGCCTGTACCGGGTTCCGGCCGATGTGGAGGAGCCGGTACTCGTTTCCAGCGCGGACGGGGTGGGGACCAAGCTCAAGGTCGCGTTCGCGTCCGGCCGCCATCACACCGTCGGTCAGGACCTGGTCAACCACTGCGTGAACGACATCCTGGTTCAGGGTGCGCGTCCCCTGTTCTTTCTGGACTACCTGGCCACGGGTAAGCTCGACGAGGGCATCGTCCCCGAAGTGGTCCGTGGGGTTTCCCTCGCGTGCCGCGAGAACCGTTGCGCCCTTCTGGGAGGGGAGACGGCGCAGATGCCCGACTTCTACGGCGAGGGGGAGTATGACCTCGCCGGGTTCATCGTCGGCGTGGTTGCCAAAAAGCGATTGATCGACGGCGCCGGAATCGAGCCCGGCGATCGGCTCCTGGCTCTGCCGTCCTCAGGCCTCCACACCAACGGCTACACCCTGGCCCGGGCCATCGTGTTCGAGCACATGGGCCTGGGGCCCGACGACCCGTTCCCGGGCACCGGCGAATCGGTGGCCGAC
Organism: Gemmatimonadota bacterium; assembly: GCA_024638395.1. Taxonomy (GTDB): domain Bacteria; phylum Gemmatimonadota; class Gemmatimonadetes; order Longimicrobiales; family Gaopeijiaceae; genus JAHEKK01. The sequence goes on from JAHEKK010000012.1 coordinate 15,050, forward strand.
ACCCTGCTCAAGGTTCACCGGAGCTATCTCCGGGTGATCCAGCCCCTCCTCGCGTCCGGATTGGTAAAGGCCATCGCGCACATCACCGGGGGCGGCATCGAAGGCAACCTGCCCCGCGTCCTGCCGGCCGGGGTCGGAGCCATGATCGTCGCGGATTCCTGGGAGCCGCCGCCGGTATTCCGGACGCTGGCAGAGGGCGGCAACGTGGACCCCCGGGAGATGTTCAGGGTCTTCAACATGGGCGTGGGGCTCATCCTGGCCGTGGCCCCGGGGGACGAAGACACGGCGTTGGAGCGACTCGGAGGAGAGGCGTGGTCCGTCGGACACGTGGGCCCGGGAGAGGGCGTGGAGTTCTCGGGATCCTTCCGCATGTGATGGGTGGGATCCGTGGGACCGTCCTTCGGTACGCCAACCGGCGCGCCCTGGGTGGTGCGGTCCTGGGCTCGCTCTTTCTGGCGCCGGTGCTTTCGGCCCAGGACATGGAGCGCATTGCCGCCGAGTGCGCGGGTGCCGAAGCCCTCCTGACCGCGTGGTGCCAGGAGCTGACCCTCGCGGCCGCGGCGGTCGAGGCCTATCAGGGCCTCGCCTCCGGAATGGGGAGCGTCCTTCCAGGATCGCCGAGTACCGTGGGGCTACGACTCGGAAGCGCGCCGCGGGTGTCGGTATCCGTTGCTCCCCTTTTGGTCCGGATGGCTTTCCCTGACGTGGACGGGGCCGACGGATCGACGGCGGTCCGCGGAAGCAAGGGCTCTCTTCTGGGGATGCGCACCAGCGCGGCCGTCGGACTGGTGGACGGGTGGCAGTTGGCGCCGACGGTGGGAGGAGTGCTCTCGATGGACGCGTTGGCCGACTGGACCTGGGCCCGATACCCCGGCGACGTGGGATTCGACGGTGGAGGATCGGGGTTCGGACTCGGAGTCCGGCTCGGCGTGTTCCGGGAGTCCTTCACGCTGCCCGGTGTGACCCTGTCGGTGATGCAGCGGTGGCCCGCCGGCGTGGCGTTGGGATCCGGAGCGGCAGGAAGCCTCGAGGTGGACCAGAGGGTGACCTCGGTGCGGGCCACGGTCGGGAAGAACCTCTTCGCCGTGGGCCTGTTGGCCGGATTCGGCTGGGATCGCTACGACGGCGACGTCGAGCTTCAGGCCTCGGTGTCCGACGGCGCCACGGGTGTCGTAACCGGTGCTTCCAGCGGACCTCTGACCCAGGAGCGGCGCCTGTACTTCGTGTCCGGCTGGTTCAACCTCCTGATCTCCCAACTGTCGGTCGAAGCGGGACTGGCCGACGGCTTCAGGTCGCCCTTTGCGGGCGGGACCGGCGGCTTCCAACCCGAGGACCGCACGCTGTTCCTGTCGGCCGCATTCCGGATGACCGTTTGACGGCTCCCCGCGAGGCCCCTGACGGCCACGAACTCGGCTCAGCGGAATGGACCGATCTCAGCGCGGCGGACCGTGACCATCTCCGCCGGGCGATCCGACTCGGCCGCGAGGGCTGGGGCTCGGTTCATCCGAACCCCATGGTCGGTTGCGTCCTGGTGCGGAACGATACGGTGGTGGCCGAGGGTATCCACCGGAGTTTCGGCGGCCCCCATGCCGAAGCCGACGCCCTGGCCCAGGCCGGCGGGGAAGCGAAGGGGGCCACCGCCTACGTGAGCCTCGAACCCTGCCGCCACCAGGGGAAGACCCCGTCCTGCGCGCTGGCCCTCCATGCTGCCGGCATTGCCCGGGTGGTGTATTGGGCCCCGGACCCCGGGCAAGAAGAGGGGGGCGGTGGCCGCTTGCTGGAAAAGAACGGAGTTCGGGTCCAGGGTCCCCATGGGTCCGAGGAAGAGTGGCGTGGCGAAAACCCGTTCTTCTTCCACCGCCCGCAGGGGAACCGACCCTATGTCGCGGTGAAGCTGGCAGTGAGTCTCGATGGCGGCATCGCGCCGGCTGGAGGACGCCGACAATGGCTGACCGGGCCCGAGGCCCAGGTCGAGGTCCACCGGCTTCGGGCCGGATTCGATGCCATCCTGGTCGGCGCAGGCACCTGGCGGGCCGACGATCCGAAACTCACGGTCCGGGAGTGGGATCCGCCCGCCGTGCCCCCTCTGAGGGTGTTCATCGATCCGAGGGGGGACATGGGCGCGACGGCGGCCGCCTTCCAGGGCGATGGCGGTCCGGTGGTCCTGGCCGTGGGAGAACCCGCTGTGGACCCTACCGCCGCACGGCTGGGCTCCCGGGCCGAGATCGTCGGACTTCCAGTCGGCCCCGGGGGCCTCGACATGGCCTGCCTCCTCGATGTACTGGGCCGGCGGGGCGTTCGCACCCTCCTCTGCGAAGGAGGAGGCCGGCTGGTGGCGACCCTGCTGGCCTCCGGACTGGCAGACCGCCTCTATCTGTTTCAGGCACCCCTGCTCCTGGGGCCCCGACGGGTCCCTGCGTTCCCTGCGTCCGACACCCCGCGGGAAGAAAACGGAGAAGGGACCGCCGCCCCCGGAGGGTCGTTCTCTCGCTGGCGAAGGGTCCGCCCACCCGAGACATTCGGGAGCGACATCCTCATCACCCTCGACCGGAGCCTCTGATTGTTCACCGGCCTGGTGGAAGCCGTCGGCCAGATCGGCGCGGCCGAAGATGGGCCCGAAGGACGGACCTTCTCCATCGAGGCGCCGTTTGCCGGGGAGTTGGCCCTGGGCCAGTCGGTGGCGGTCGACGGGGCCTGCCTGACGGTGACCGGCGTCTAGGGATCCCGCTTCCTCGTCACGGCGGTCCAGGCCACGCTGGAGCGGACCGTTGCTGGGAGTTACCAGACGGGCGCCCGGGTCAATCTGGAGCGCGCCATGCGCGTTG
>JAHEKK010000368.1 GCA_024638395.1 Gemmatimonadota bacterium
AGCCTCGGAGCCCTGAGCTGGGACTACGGTTCCCACACGTGGCACACCCACCGGGATACGTTCGACAAGCTCGTCTTCGACGACCTGCGGAGCAACGCTGTCCTCGTTGCCTCATTGGCCTATCTGGCGTCCGAGGATCCCCAGCGTACGAGCCGAATCCGGCGTGTGATGCCCACGGGACAGGACGGACAACAGGCTGAATGGCCCGCCTGCAATCAGGCGGTCCGGGACAGCCGCAACAGCCCCAGGATGTGATGGGCCGCATCTCTGTGGCGCGGTGGGTCGCGGCGCTCCCCCGGCGGTCGCTGCTGGCCGTTGCTTCTCTCACGGTGGGATCGCTGCTGCCCCTCTCGGCCGAGGGCCAGGTTCCCACACCTGTGAGCGTGCTCGGTCACGAGGTGGGCGCCGACTTCGAAATGGCCGGTTGGGACGAGATATTGGGGTACTTCCAGGCCCTGGACGAGGCCAGCGACCACCTGCGCATGATCCAGGTCGGGCATACGTCCTACGGGCGCCCCTGGTACGCGGCGGTGATCTCGACCCCGGAGAACCTGGCCTCGTTGGACCGGTACCGTGAGATCTCGGTCCGCCTCGCCCATCCCGATGGTCTGGATGAATCAGGCGCTCGGGCGTTGGCGGCGGAGGGCAAGGCCATCGTCCACATCGACGGGGGGATGCACTCCACCGAGATCGCCAACGCACAGCACACGATGCAGTTGGCGTACGATCTCCTCTCCAGCGTGGGAGAGCCCTGGACCCGGGGCGTGCTCCAGGACGTCGTGTTGATGCTCTGGCCATCGCTGAACCCCGACGGGGTGCAGCTCGTGTCCGAGTGGTACGGCTCCAATGTGGGCACACCCTACGAGGTGGCTCCCATGCCGTGGTTGTATCAGAAGTACATCGGCCACGACAACAACCGCGACGCCTATATGTTGAACGCGGTGGAGACGCGGGCCATCGTGCGGACCTGGCGTGAGTGGGAACCCCAGATCATCCACACGCACCATCAGAGCTCTCCTTTCCCGACACGAATCTGGTTGCCCCCGTTCGCCGAGCCGGTGTCGTCCAGGGCTCCCGCACTGATCTCCCGGACCATCAACTCCCTGGGTATGGCCATGGCCCAGGCTCTGGAGGAGAGGGGCCAGGTGGGGGCCACCCACATGGACTTCTTCGACGCGTGGTACCCGGGGTATACGGACTACATGCCCATTTTCCAGAACATCGCGGCATACTGGACCGAGACGGCCTTGTACCGGTACGCTACGCCCCGGTTCTATACCATCGGGGATTTCCCCGACTACCGGGCGGACCTGCGGCCCGAGGCGCTGTACTCCAGCCCGTGGCCAGGGGGCTGGTGGCGAGTGGGTGACGCCGTCGCCTACATGGTGACCGCTTCCAAGGCGGTGCTGGACTACGCCGCGAGCCGGAAGGAACAGATTCTCTTCAATCGCTATCGTTCCGGCGCCGATCAGGCCGCATACTTTCGGGCCAATCCCCCCTATGCGTACCTCGTGCCCCAGGAGCAGGGCGACCCGGTGGCCGCCGTCGAGATGCTTCGGCGCCTCGCCTTCCTGGGCATTCCAATCCAACGGCTGAACGTGGCTCAATCCTTTGGGGACCGGACGTATCCGCCGGGCACCTGGGTGATTCGCACGGATCACGAATTCGGGGAGACGGTTCGCGTCTTGATGGAGCACCAGGAGTACCCCGACCTCAGGGAATATCCGGACGGCCCTCCGGCCCAACCCTACGACGTCGCGGGGTGGACCCTCCCTGCTCTCATGGACGTTGACGTGGTGGAGGTTGCGGAGCCCCTGGGTGATCAGGCGCGGTCGGCCATGTCGCCCATCGAAGCGGTGCCCGGCGACTGGCGCGCGCTGGCCGGCGTGGACGACGTCACGAGACCCGTACCTGCGATCGATGTTCGGGGAGACGGTGGGCCGCTGGACCGCAGCACGTTCGACACCCCACGGGACATGGGCTTCGATACCCATCCGGTAGCCACCGCCGTTCTCCCGCCGGTCGGTGTCTTGCGGGGCTCGGGGTCGCGCATGGCCCTGGATCCCGATCAGAACAACGCATTCCGTGCGATCAATCGGGTGTGGGATTCCGGCGGTCGGGTGGGCTTCAGGCCCGCGTCTGACGGCCGGCCGGCACGGTACCTCCTCGAGGTGCCGGCACGGGAAGGTCTGGTGAGGGATCTGGCCCTCCAGGCCGAGGCCACGTCAGAAGCGGCGAGCGCCATCGCACGCCCCAGGGTCGGCCTGTACAGGCCCTGGACCGCCAGTATGGACGAGGGGTGGACCCGGTGGCTCCTCGAGCGATTCGAGTTCGAGTCCCAGAGCATCAGGGAAGCGGACCTGAAGGCCGGCGACCTGAACAGCCGGTACGACGTGATCGTTCTCCCCTCCGAACGGCCTCCTGTGCTTCTGGACGGTCACGAGCCGGGGTCGGTCCCGCCCCAGTATGCGGGCGGGATGGGAGAGGTCGGCGCACGGGCCCTCGCAACGTTCGTCCGGGATGGAGGACGCCTGATCGCTCTCAATGCCAGTGCCGACTTCGCCATCGAAGCACTGGACCTCCCGGTGGCCAACGTGCTGGCCGAGGTGGAGCGCTCAGCGTTCTTCTCGACCGGGTCCCTGATGAACGTGGCGGTGGACACGAGCCATCCGGTCATGGCCGGTGTGGGTGACCAGGCCGTGGTGTTCTTCGACCGGGGCCCGGCCTTCGAGCTGGGCGAGGAAAGCGGCGGTGCGGTGCTCGCGAGCTATCCCGAGGCCGGTACTCCCCTCGTCTCGGGATATCTCCTCGGGGAAGATCGACTGCACGGTCTGGCCGCGGCGGTCGTGGTGCCCCATGGGCAAGGGCACGTGATTCTCTTCGGCTTCAGACCTCAGTGGCGCGGGCAGACCTTCGGGACCTTCGGGATGTTGTTCAACGCGCTGATCGCGCCCTTGCCCGCGGGTGTCGGGGTCCCCTAAGGTGCTCATTCCAACGAACTGAACCCCATCGGGGTCGTTTGGTGTAGGACCGGATACCGAACCCGCTCCAGGGTTCTTGTGCGCTGCCTGCGAGGATGGACGGAGATTGACCGGAAGTTTGGCGCAAAGGGCCGTTTCGGCTCTTCTGAACGCGGTTCTCTTCGGCACGTTCGTCACGGTGCCGTTGTTGGACGGCGTCGCTGCCGAGTATGGTTCGGTCATCGAGTCCGAGCATGGTTCGTGTGAGTACGTCCGGATCCATGACCACGCCATCTGTGTCCAATTCGGAAGCAACTCCGCCTCCGGTGCGGTCGCTCCGGTGGACTTTCGGACGATTCCCGAGACCGGCTACGCCTCCCAATCTCCGAAGGCTGAATCCAGCCCGGTGCGGCGCGCCGTCCTTCGGGAACGGACACGGGCTCCTCCCTTGATCTGATCTCACCATGGAAGCCGCGTGGCCGCCAGGGGGTCGCTCCCCCGGACCACGCCCGAGATCAAGACATCAAGGAGGTCGAACGTGCGTGTTCTGAGCGCCACGGTGCTGGCATCATTGATCGCGTGGCCCAACCTACTCGCCGCGCAGGAACAGGAGCCGGACTCTCTTCGGGCGGAGATCGCCAGACTCGAGGCCCGCCTCGACAGCTTGGTGGCCCAGATCGAAGGGATGCGGCTGGCCGTTCCGGCGGAGCAGGATGACCCGATTGCGCGGCTCCGGGCGGCGGCTGCGGAGGCTGCGGGAGCGGAGCAGCAACGTGGTGACCCGTCCGAAGCCGAGGATCAGCAGTTCTCCGGGCGCCAACGGTCTCTCCAGGCTTTGAATCCCGAGATCAGCGTGACGGGAGATATCTTCGCCCAGTTCCGGGAGGGCTCCATCGATGAGAACAACTTCATCCCCCGGGAGTTCGAGTTCTCCTTCATTTCGGCCCTGGATCCGTACTCCCGCGCCAAGATCTACGTAGCCCACCATGAGGAAGGCGGCGATCTCGAGATCTTCGAGGGCCTGGGCGGACACGGGGAAGAAGGCGGAGAAGAGGACGGCCACGGCGGAGCCAGCACGGAGATCGAGGAGGGATACCTCGAGTGGGTGAATCTTCCGGGTGGCTTCTCAGTGGCGGTGGGACACTTTCGCCAGCGGTTCGGCACCTACAACCGTTGGCACGGTCATGCGCTTCCCGGATCCGGATACTTCCTTCCCTACCAGGTCTTCCTCGGAGAGGAGGGCCTGGCTCAGACGGGCGTCAGCGTCCACTGGCTCGCTCCCTTTGGGCCTGGTGCGTACGAGGCCTGGTTTGAAGTGACCCGGAGCGGCAACGAGTCCATGTTCGGCGAGTCCAACGAGCCGAGCTTCCTCGGACATGTGAACACGTTCTGGGAGCTCTCGCCGTCGACCTATTTCGAGCTGGGCGTGAGCGGACTCACCGGCGATC
>JAHEKK010000369.1 GCA_024638395.1 Gemmatimonadota bacterium
GCGCTCCTTTGGATGGAAGAACACGCAGTCTTGAAAGCTCCTAATGGTAGAACGGACCCGGGCCCCACGGCCAATCGACGTTGCGGAGCGATCCCGAAAGCCCCAGCCTTGTGGCCCATGTGAGACCCCCCGATCGACAGACACCCTCGGCCCGAACCCCCGTACAGGCATGAACCCTTCACTGACCCAGGCCCGCACGGCCAGGCGTACCCACTCCTTCACCGAGTCGGTCATTCGCGAGATGACCCGGGTCGCCCGGGAGCACGACGCCATCAACCTGGCCCAGGGTTTCCCGGACTTTCCGGCCCCACAGGCCCTCAAGGACGCGGCGTGCGACGCCATCCAGGCCGACGTGAACCAGTATGCGGTGACCTGGGGATCGCCTTCCATGAGAGAGGCTCTGGTCGAGAAATACGCATCGTGGTACGGCCTGAACATCGAGGGTGACCGGGAGATCACCGTCACCTGCGGCGCAACCGAGGCCATGGCTTCGGTGATGCTCGCAGTGGTGAATCCGGGAGACGAGGTGATCGTGCTGGAACCCTTCTACGAGAACTACGGACCGGACGCCATCCTCTGCCAGGCGCACCCCGTCTTTCTGCCCCTGGAGCCCCCGGCATATCGGATCGACCCCGAGCGCCTGGCCTCTCTCATCACCGACCGTACGCGCGCGATCGTGATCAACACGCCCAACAACCCTTCCGGCCGCGTGTTCGACGAATCGGAGATGAACGCGGTCCGCGATTTATGCGTGAAGCACGACATCCTCGCCATCACGGACGAGATCTACGAGCACATCATCTACGAGGGTTCACACATCCCCCTGGCGACACTGCCGGGCATGCGAGACCGGACGATCATCATCTCCGGCCTGTCGAAAACCTTCTCGGTGACGGGATGGCGCGTGGGAACCATCGTCGCCCCGCCGGATCTCACCGACGCGATCCGGAAAGTCCACGATTTCCTCACCGTTGGGGCCCCGGCGCCACTGCAGGAGGCCTGCGCCGCCGGGATGCGCATCTTGGGCCCCGATTACTATCAGGACATGGTAGAGGGCTACCGAAAGCGGCGGGACGTGCTGTACGGAGCGTTGACGGATGCAGGCTTCCGCTGCAGCCGTCCCGAGGGGGCGTACTACATCATGGCCGACTTCTCGGATCTGAGCGACCTGGACGACCGGGCCTTCAGTATCCGACTTACCTCCGAATGCGGTGTGACACCCGTGCCGGGTTCGTCCTTCTTCCACGACCCGGCTGGGGGAGGACGATCCATCGTTCGCTTCGTGTTCTGCAAGCGAATTGAGACCCTCACGGAAGCGGGCGAACGCCTCCGGAGCTACTTCCAGGGGTAAAAGCCGCGCTCATTCGTCCGCCCGGACACGGCGGCCCGCGCCCGTCAGGTGGCGGCCAACGACGCCTCGGCCGCGTCCCGCTCGTCGAAGACCTGCATCTTCGTTTCCCATTCTGCGATCATGCGTTTGAATCCGTGGGCCAGATGGGGGTCGAAGGCCGAGCCGGTCCCCTTGGTCAGCACAGCGACGATCTGGTCCCGTCGCAGCGCTGCCCGGTAGGGGCGGGGCGCCGCCAGCGTATCGTAGACATCGGCCAATTGGACCAGGTGGGACAGCGGGTGGCACGGTCGGGGCCGAGCCGGCGATGGATATCCGCCGCCGTCATAGGTCATATGGTGCTCATAGGCCACGACCGCGGGGATCTCCAGGCGTTCATCCGACTGTAGAATCAAACGTGCCCCGATCTCGGGATGGCTCCTCACCTGGGTCCACTCCTCATCGGTGAAATCGGATTCCTTCTCCAGAACGGCATGGGGGATTCGTGTCTTCCCCAGATCGTGGAGGATTCCTGCAACGCCGAGCTGGTGGATCTGCTTGCGGTCCAGTCCCAGGAACTCGCCGAATGCCATCGAGAGGATTGCGACGTTCATCGAATGAACGGTCGTGAAGGCGTCGAATTCCTCGAGTCTGAGGACGGGGATGAGGAAGTCCACACCGCTTCGCATGGCGGCGCCCAGGGCCCTGGCTACCAGGTCCACTTCCAGCATCTGCAACTCCCGGCCCGATCGAACCTCGTCCAGGACCCAATCCAGGGCGGATGCCTCGTCCAGAAATCCGGCAACCGCCCGGGAGCCCTGTTCTCCGGCCCCGTGGTGAACGGATGGTTCGGCCGCCGAGGCGATCCCGACCGCCCCGTACCGAAAACTCCGCAGCCGCGCGCCGTCGTCGGATTCGTGCTCCTCCCCCCTCAATCGTTGGCAGAGAATGCCCACGAATTCGGCGTACTCATCGGGCTCGGGACTGCCCACGATCTCGATCCGCTGTACGCCGACCCGAGCCAGGCGCTCGGCCCACATCCAGGAGCGCAGGCTCCTCACGGGCGCTCCATCGAAGAGCACGTCGTCTTCCATGAACGTGAAGACGGGCTCGCCGCTCCGGTCGCAGAGGTCCTGTAGCCTCAGGAACCCCTGGTCCAGGACCTTGCCCCGGAGAGGGTGATCCTCTTCGTAGAGCGAGGCCGTGGACAGCGCCTGGGCAAGAGACGTCAGGAAGCGCTCGGCTTCGATCATTCCCGGGCTCCGGCGGCCGCACGGATTTCAGGGTCTTTCGAGCGCTCCGCTTCCTCGAGCACCTCCTTCACCTCGTCCACGTCCGACCAGCGTGTCGAGAGCGCTTCGAGGGCCATGAGGAGCGACGGGCTCTTGCGGTTCAACCGGACGCCGCCGAGGAGGCGCCGCCCCTGGCACAGGTCGAGAAGCGATTTCAAGGCCAGAGGCGAGTGGGATTCCTTCAGAGCCAGGATCGCCTGCGAGGCCAGCTCTCCCCCTTTCTCGGCATGTTGGGCGACCTCGGGCACCAGCATGCCCGGAAGGTCGTTCCTGGCTTCCCGCAGCGCCATGAGGACGATCCGCTCGTCTTCGTCGGCCAGGCCGGCCTTGAGGGACGGTGTTCGTCCGTCCACCGACTTGACGCACACCGGGAATGCCTCCCGCCGTACCCGCGCATCTTCGTGAAACAGAAGAGGCAGCGGGTCCACGCCGGCCGGAATGGTCTCGAGGCTCTGCGCCAGCACCAGCAGGTTCCGCAATACGTACCACGGCTGCCCCTCCAGGCGGGTCACCGCGGACAGACCAGCCGGCATCCCCATCTTGGCGAGAAGATCGAAGGCGGTTCTTCGGACCGCTCGGGAAGGAGATTCGATCAGCGCGTCGAGGAGGGGCTCGACCGCCGCCAACCCGGCCCCGTCGACGAGGGCCGCGAGGAACTCCGAATCGGTGGCTTCGTCCCGGATCTTCCGGCCGATCATCTCGCTGGAATGCAGCTCATCCCGGACGACATCCACGACGGGGTCACCGGCGCCTCGGGCGTCGGTCAGTCGCTTGAGGGCGTTGATCTCGTCGGTCTCGGTCATTGCACGCACCGCGGCTTTCAGGGCGGCGCCCACGACGCCGACCTCGAGGGAAATGAGAAGAACCCGCATCTCGATGGTGAGGGACGCGCCGGCCTCGTCACCGAGGACGTGGAGGTCACCTGGATCGGCGTGGGTGAGCTGATCACCGCGTACGGTCTGCCACTCTTCGGAGAGCTTCTCGACCGCGTCGCGGAAAGTGTCCGCCGCGTGCTTCTGTCGCTGGGAAGGGGCTTCGCGCTCGCGAAGGGACATCTTCTTGAGGAGGCGCACGAGCTGATGGGAGATCCTTCGGCCCTCACGCTTGGGCACCGCTTCCAGGACTTTGACGGCAGTGGTCGGATCCAGACTCCGGCACACATCGAAGGCAAGGCGGATGTTCGCCTCGTTACCCCCCTCCTTCTGCATCAATTCACGGAGGGTCGCCGGGTCAAGGGCATCCAGAAGGGCCCGGAACTGCTTCCGAAGCGTCCCGAGGCTCCCTCCGGCGCCGGCCTCGGGATCCTCGGCCAGCACGCCGGCGATCTGGGCCATGTAGCCCAGCACCAGACGCCCTCCACCCTCCTCTTCCAACCGCAGGCGGACACTGTCGGCCAACCCCCGGATGTCGGTGGCGTCCCCCTGCTGAATGGCTCCATTGGAGATCGCCGACCGCGCCAGGCCTAGCCAGAGATCGTTGGCCCGACTCCCCGGATCTCCGCCCATGAGGTCGGGGTCGGCAAGTTGGAGACGGTCATAGCCGGGGGGAAGGAGGCGAATGCGTTCGGTCTCCACCCGGGGCATCATGTCGTCCTCGGGCTCTTCGCTCATCCCCTTAAGGAACAACTCCACGTCAACCGCGGCCATCTGCGGGAGTAGAACGATCCCGCCCACGTTCCGGTCCCGGGCCTTCTTCGCCAGGTCGCGAAGGATGGGTTGAGTGGGATCGGTGGCGCCCTCTCCCACCACCAGGCGGCCATCGGCCACTCCGACGTGGATGGCGCC
>JAHEKK010000370.1 GCA_024638395.1 Gemmatimonadota bacterium
CTGCTGGTTCCCATCCTGGCCTGGTTCCTCGGATCTACCCGGGCCGGCCTCTCTCTCCGGGCCGTGGGTGAGGAGCCGGATGCGGCCCATGCGGCGGGCGTCACCGTCATCCGGATTCGCATGCTCGCCGTACTCTTCGCCGGCCTGTCGGCGGGCCTCGCGGGGGCCCACCTGAGTCTCGCCCACGCGGGGACCTTCCAGGAGGGCATGTCGGCGGGGAAGGGCTTCATCGCCATCGCCATCGTGGTGTTGGGCCGGTGGAGCCCATGGGGGATCCTTGCAGCCGCCGGCCTTTTCGGGGCCGCCGAAGCCCTCCAGTTCTCCCTCCAGGCCCTGGAGTTGGATCTCCCTTATCCCCTCCTCCTGGCCCTTCCGTATCTGCTCAGTCTCGCGGCGCTGGCGGGTTGGTTCGGACGCGCCGGGGCCCCCGCCTCTCTCGCACTCCCCTGGCCACGGGGTCCGCGTGGCTCTTAGCTTGGATTCCGCATGATGAGATCGACTTTTCCCCTCGGTACCGGCCTCCTGATCGCCGCCCTGGCCCTTCCCGCCGGGCTCCTCGCTCAGGATGGTCAACTCGACGGCCTCCAGGCCACGGCCCTCCAGATGCGTAAGTTGGACGGCGTCAAGCGCGTCTTGATGATCGGTGCGCATCCCGACGACGAGGATACGAGCCTTCTGGCGGCCCTGGCCCAGGGCGCCGGCGCCGAGACCGCCTATCTGTCCCTGACGCGAGGGGAGGGCGGCCAGAATCTCATCGGTCCCGAGCTGCACGAGGGCCTCGGAATCATTCGGACCGGCGAGCTCGTGGCGGCCCGGCGCGTCGACGGCGGACGACAGTTCTTCACACGCGCCTTCGATTACGGCTACTCGCGCAACATCGAGGAGGCCTTGGCCCACTGGTCCGAGGACGACGTCATGCGGGATGTCGTCTACGTCGTTCGCAAGTTCCGTCCCCACGTCATCGTGGCCGTGTTTTCGGGGACCACGCGGGACGGTCACGGACAACACCAGGTGGCGGGAGTCGCTGCATCCGCGGCATTCGAGGCGGCGGGGGACCCGGAGAGGTTTCCTGAGCTGTCCCGGGCTGGCGTCGAGCCGTGGACCCCGTCCAAACTCTTCCGCTCTGCCCGGTTCTCGCCCCAGGAGGCCACCGCTTCCCTGGAGACAGGGCGTCTGGATCCCGTGCTGGGAAGGTCGTACTTCCAGATCGCCATGGAGAGTCGAAGCCAACATCGCTCTCAGGACATGGGAGCGAGCCAGTACCTGGGCCCCCGGGAGAGCGCCCTTCAGTTGATCGAGTCCCGGGTGGAAACAGCCGGAGACGCAGGGATCTTCGCCGGAATCGACACCACCTTCGCAGGCCAGCTTCCGGCTCGGCTCCCGGCCGGCTGGCCCGCCGACGCTCCCGGCCGCTTGGCGCGCTATCGCCACGCCATCCGCGACGCCGAGGCCCGCCTCTCCGCCCTCGAGCCGACCCGGGCAGCACCCAGTCTCATGGAGGCCAGATCCATTCTGGCGAGCCTCGTGTCCCAGGCGGAGCCGGGCCCGGAAAAGGACCTGGTCGTCCACAGAATGGACCAGGTTTCCGAGATCATCCTCTCGACCTCGGCGGTGTTGACCGACGTTCGCGTCGGCCGAAGCCTGCTCACGCCGGGCGAAGCGGTCATCGTCGACGTCAACGTCTGGAATGGAGGCCTCTGGGACGCCGAGAACGTCGCACCGGGGCTGCTCCTACCCCCCGGGTGGACCGCGGAGCCCACCGAGGAATCCGCCCTGGGACCCCCGGAATCACCGTTCTTCCGCCCCCGCGTCCCGGAAACTCCGACCGACGGACGGGTGCCGGCGGGCTCCATCGCACGCTGGAGCTACCGGGTTGCCGTCCCGGATGACGCCTCGCCCTCTGCACCCTACTTCCTGGAAACCCCCCGGTCCGGAGATCTGTACACCTGGCCCGAGGATCCCTCGAGATGGGGCCTTCCCTTCGATGAATCGCCCCTTGGCGCCAGGGTATCCCTCGCAATCGACAGGCCCGACGGCTCCTCGGGGGATCTACAGGTCTTCCGGAGGGCCATGTACGTCGGCGTGGACAAGGCCGAGGGGGAGTACCGGGAACGCCCGCTGGTCGTTCCCGCGGTGTCGCTCCGGGTCGAGCCGCAACAGATGGTCTGGCCCACGGGGAACCGGACCTCACGGGCGATTACCGTCATCGCCTCCAACGCCGGAGAGCTCGAGCGAACCGGATCTCTCAGCCTGGAGGCCCCAGAGGGGTTCAGGGTGGAGCCGGCCACTGTCACCTATGCGCTGGGTGGAAACGGATCGAGCGCCGCCTTCGTGTTCGAGGCCATACCCGAAGGCGACGTAGCCGAAGGCCTCCACACCTTCCATGCCGTGGCAACCGACGGGATGGGAAGACGGTTCGTCCAGGGGCACGAGATCATCGACTACCCCCACATTCCCCGGGCGTTACTCGTCCACCCCGCTCAGGTCTCCGTGTCCGCCTTTTCGGTGGTAGCCGACACGGACCTCAACGTGGGCTACATCATGGGGTCGGGAGACGACGGGGCGACGGCCCTCGATCAGCTGGGGATGACCGTGACGCTGCTCTCACCCGAAGTGGTCAGGGAAGGCGACTTCGACGGGTACGACGTCCTGGTGCTGGGGGCGCGGGCCTACGAGACGCGTCCCGACCTGGTGCGGGCCAACGACCAGGTGCTGGCCTTCGCCCGCCAGGGTGGCACGGTGGTGGTACAGTACAACAAGTACGAGTACCCGGCGGGGGGCTTCGCGCCCTACCCCGTCGCCATGAGTCGACCCCACGACCGCGTCACCGACGAGACGGCACCCGTGCGCATCCTGGAGCCCGAGTCGCCCCTCTTCCAGGGCCCCAATGCCATCACCGAGAGGGATTTCGACGGTTGGGTGCAGGAGCGGGGCCTCTACTTCCTGGGGGAGTGGGACGAGGCCTTCGTGCCCGCGCTCGAGATGGCGGACCCCGGTGAAGCGCCGAATCAGGGCTCGCTTCTGGTGGCTCCCGTCGGCGAAGGCCTCTATGTCTACACGGGGCTGGCCTTCTTCCGACAGTTCCCTGCAGGGGTGCCGGGCGCGTACCGCCTCTTCGCCAACCTCGTGTCCCTCAGGGCCCAGGACTGGAAGCGGGGCCGCACGGCTTCCTGAGCCGAAGGTAGGGACGCGAGGCTCAGGGTTCCTCTCCCAGGCGGCCCGCCCTCAGCGATCGCCGAAGGAGATCCCCATGGCCCTGGCCGTCCGGACGACGTCCCCATCGACGGGTACGGTCTTCAGACGATCGATGGCCACGGCAAGGGGCACGGGCTTCACCTCGGGCGGGTCCAGAGCCACCATGCAGCCGAAGTGCCCCTCAGCGGCCAGCTCCACCGCTGCAGCACCGAAGCGGAGGGCCAGGACCCGGTCGTAGGCGATGGGAGACCCTCCGCGCTGCAGATGTCCGAGGACCAGGCTCCGGGTCTCCTTCCCGGTGAGCTCCTCGAGTTCAGCGGCGATCCTCTCGGCCACCCCCCCGAGACGCCTGGCCCCGCCGCCAGCCGTTCCTTCCAGATAGGACACCGAGCCACCTTTGGGGAGCGCACCCTCGGCGACGACGACAATGGCAAACTCCCGACCCCGTGCCCACCGGGATTCGATCTTCTCCGCCACCTTCTCCAACTCGTAGGGGATCTCGGGGATGAGGATCGCGTCGGCCGTCGCGGCCACGCCGGCGAAGAGCGCAATCCACCCGGCGTTCCGGCCCATGAGCTCGACGATCATGACCCGACGGTGGGCCTCGGCGGTGGAATGGAGCTTGTCGATGGCCTCGGAGGCCGTATGGACGGCGGTGTGGAATCCGAACGTCACGGACGTGGCCGCCAGGTCGTTGTCGATGGTCTTGGGCACGCCGATCACATTGAGACCCTTCTGGGCCAACTGGTGGGCGATGGCCAGGGATCCGTCGCCTCCCACGGCCAGGAGGCAGTCCACACCCAACCGCTCCAGGATTTGCACCGCCTCGTCCGACCGGTCCACCCGTTGTAGCTCTCCGTCCGGGCCCGGCACCGGAAAGGAGAAGGGATCCCCCCGGTTGGTCGTACCCAGGATCGTCCCGCCCAGATGGGTGATTCCACGTACCGATTCCCGGGTAAGGGGCACGACACCCCCTTCATGATAGAGACCGTCATACCCTCGTTTGATGCCAAGGACCTCCCAACCACGGCTCAAGGCGGCCAGGGTCGCCGCCCGGATGACGGCATTGAGGCCCGGAGCGTCTCCTCCCCCGGTGTTGATGGCAATGCGGAGCTCAGAGGACATCGGTCTCGCTTTCCCGGGCCGCCCACACCTTGAGCCCGTGTCCGGAATGGATCAGTTGCTGCCTGCACCGGCTCACCATATC